>DAOUAG010000122.1:0-11504 GCA_034433815.1 Dehalococcoidia bacterium
GCCGTCGATGTCGGTGGCCGCCAGAAGCACGACCTGGGGCGTGTCTGGCGCCAGAGCCAACTCTACGTCCGCGCCTAGCGGCGGGTCGTTCAGGGGCGTCACCTCCACGCCGATGACATCGGCAGCCACGGAGACGCCGTTGGAGACCGTGTATAGGAGAAACGCCTGGAAGACACGCGCTCCTCCGGTGTGGGCAGAGGCATCCGTCCCCTGCTGCCCCCGCAGGACGCCCGTGAAGCAAGGTGCGGTAAAGGGAGCGCAATCGGGGTCGCTGCCGCCGATCCCGCTGTACGAGACCACCTCATCGCCGATGGCCAGAAGGCCCGATGCCGGGAAGGCGGTGGGCACGTCCACCAGCGGGGCGGTCACCGGCAGGACGGTATCGCCCGCAGTGACGTCCTGGGCCAGGTCCACGGCCACGGCGAAGAACTCCGGTCCCGGCGTGAAGGCCGTCTGAGCGCCGTCCTGATCCGGCTGCGAAAGCTGGAACACGGCTGCGCCGCCGCTGTGGGCAGAGGCTGAGGTGCCGCGGGCACCCCTGGTAACGCCCGTGAGGCAGGGCGGACTCACCGGCGCGCACTCCCCGGCGTCGCTGCTGAGCTCGCTGTACTCCATTATCTCGCCGTCCACCTGCACGGCTCCGTCGGGCGCCGCCAAGCCAGCCAGCGACGACACCGGGACCAACGTCTGCGAGTCGTCCACGGCAGCAGCCAAAGCCGCCGTCGCGGCGGGCGCCCGGTACACCTCCCTGCCGGCGATGTGGGCCGCCGCGACGCTGCCCAGAGCGCCGCGCGCCAGGCCCGAGAAGCGGGTGGTGTCCGGCACGGTATCGGCGTCAATGTCTACCTCTTGAACCACTGTATAGCTGATGTACTCCCCCTCGATCTGGAGCACCCCAGCCGATGGGAAGCCGAGCCCGGTGCCCGGCACAAGAATTGCAGCGTCAACATCCGATGTGTTCTGGGCAAGGGGGGCGTGTTCGAGCTCCGCCAGCAGCACGGGGGAGCCCGCTGCATGGGCCGCGGCGGTGGTGCCGCCGGCGCCGCGGGTAGCGCCGGTGAAGGACGTGTCCGTCAGGCCGCTGTAGCTGATAAGCTCTGAGCCGATGCGCAGAACGCCGGTGTTAGGGAAACCGAGGGTGCTCACCACAGGCAGCGTATCGGCGGCCTCATCGACGTCCTCCGAGAGGATGGTACCCTCACGGCAAGGGGCATCGGCGAGGGCATCGACTTCCCCGCCCTGGGCCAAAGCGATGGCGAAGGCCAGCTCCGCGCATCCTGCAAGCCCATCGTTGTGAGCGGCCGCCAGGGTGAGAGCCGCCGCTTCCCCCTCGGTGATGGCGACGGACTGCGGCGCGGGGGCCGGCAGCGAGGCCGTCGTCGGGCGGCTGCCGCCCAGGGCCAGCAAGGCGACAATAACGCCAATAATGGTCAAGAATGTTGCTGCAAGCTTTCCCATATGCCACCTCTCTCGCCTTGCGATATATAGGGACACAGATGCCTCCCTGCATCACTAGAACGCTCGGCCCTAGCGAGGGGTTAAGGCTACAGGGAAAGGCGCTGGGGCTTACTCTTCAGCGAAGTAATCGGGCTCCAGCTCGCGGGTGGCCAAGCCGGTGTCGACGGCCGCGCGGGCCACGGCGCGGGCTACCGCCGCGTGCACGGGTCTCCCCAGCGGGCTGGGCAAGAGGTTGCCAGGGGGTGTCACTGCCACGATGGCTTCGCTGGCGGCATGGAAGAGTTCGGTGGTTGCCCGCCGGGCACCGGAGTCGAGGAGCCCGCGGCAGGCGCCCGGGTAGCACAACAGGTTGTTGATGGCGGCGCCGTTTTCCGCTATCCGAGCGCCGGCCCGGATAGCCTCCGCCGCATCGATCTCAGGACGGGGGTTGGACAGAGCGAAGACGATCTGTCCGGAGCGCACCATCGAGGGCTCGATCAGCCCCGGCTGGCCGGTGGTGGAGATGACGACATCGCAGGTGGCGCAGATCTCGGCCAGATCCGACGCGATCCCGCCCATCTGCTCCCAGCGGCGCAGGGCCTCCGCCGATTTGTCGGCGCCGAGCACCGCCTGCCCCGTATATTGCATGACGCTCCGGGCGATGGCCAGCCCAGCGGCTCCCAACCCGATCTGGCCAACCCTCACCGAGCTCAGGGATTTGCCCGCCAGACGGCAGGCGTTGATGAGGGCCGCCAGAACGACGGCCGCGGTGCCGTGCTGGTCGTCGTGAAACACGGGTATGTCCACGGCCTCCTGGGCCCTCGGCTCCACGTCGAAACACTTGGGGGAGGCGATGTCCTCCAACTGGATGACCCCGAAGGATGGCGAGATAGCGGATACCGCCGCCACGATATCGCTGGGATCCTGGCTGCGGAGGGCGACGGGCACCGCGTTGACACCCACCAGGTGGGCCAAAAGGGCCGCCTTCCCCTCCAGCACCGGCATGGCCGCCCGAGGACCAAGATTCCCCAGGCCCAGGACGGCCGAGCCATCGCTCACGATGGCCACCGTGTTGGCGATGATGGTGTAGTGGTCCGCTAGCGAAGGATCCTCGTAGATGCGGCGGCAAACCTCGCCCACTCCCGGCGTGTAGACGCGCCCCAGGTCCGCAAAGGTGTCGATGGGGAGGCGTGAGACGATCTGGATCTTGCCCCCTACGTGTGCCGATAACACCTCGTCCCTAAGCTCTAGGACCGTGGTCTCGGGCATGCGCTCCAGATCGGCCAGGAGCATGTCCATCTCGTCAAGAGATTCCATCAGGAGATCGATATCGCGCACCATGTAGGTGCGGCTCTGGTGCACCGTACGGATATCGCCCACGCTGCCTCCGTGGCGGGCTATGACGCCCAAGACGCTGGCCAGGACGCCCACCTGGTTGACGTTCCTGACCCTCAGCGTGCGGGAGAACTGGGGCCTTTGGGGATCCCTGGGCACTACTTTTTTGGCTCCTTGGGATGTACCAGCAGGCAGGGCACTTCCGCCCGCCTGACCACGGCATCGGCGACGCTTCCCATGATGGCCCGCCCGAGCCCGGAGCGCCCGTGGGTACCCAGGGCGATTAGCCCGGCGCCGGACTCCCTCGCTGCCGCCAGAATGCCATCGACCGCGAGGTCTACGCTCACGGCCACGGTCACCTTACAGCCGCGGGCCCTGACCTCCTCCGCCACCCGGTGCAGGAACTGCTCGGCTTGGGCCTGGAGATCGGCCAGCACCTCGCCGGCATGGGCAGGCAGCACCGTCTCGAATCCCGGGTAGGCGCTCAAGGGGGTGATGGCGTGGTAGAGGACGATGGAGGCTCCGAAGGCAGCCGCGACCTCTTCTACGAAAGGCAGTACGCTCTCAGCCAGCGAGGAGCCGTCCAGAGGCACGAGGACCTTTTCGATGGTAACGGGCCGGCCCCGCTTGGCCTCCGCCGAAGACCGCACCAGAAACAGGGGCCTATCGGAGCCCTCCAGCACCTTGGTGGCGACGCTGCCGAATAGCCAGCGCGTCAACCCAGACCGGCCGTGGGTGCTCATGGCGATCAGGTCTGCGCCTTCCTCTGAGGCCGCCTTGAGGATGGACTCCGCGGCCGGGCCCTGGAGAACCTTGGTCCGGACCCTCAGTCCCTTGGCCTCAAAGGCCGCGCTCTGGCCATCCAGGTAGCTCTGGGCGAAGGATTCCTCCCGGTCCAGGCTGAAGGTGGTAGCCGTCGCGTCCCAGACCACGATGGGTTGGATGGCGGCGACCAGCAGCACCTCCGCGCCGGTGCGCGATGCCATCTCGCGGACATACGGCAGGACCGACTCCGCAATTTGGGACCCATCCAATGGTACGAGAATCTTGCCGATCATCGGCGGCCTCCTGCGGACTGCGCTCAAGCTTCTCTGCTAGCCTATCGTAAAATGCGTCGAGAGCGCCAACAGAGAGCCATAGGTCACCCCGCAGGGGGCCGTTAGGGGGTTGCCGCAGGCGCCGGCATGGCAACGCCCAGGATCTCCGCCAGCCTCAAGGCGTTGGCCACGGCGTAGCCCTCGGCGTCGTTGTTGAAGTAGATGTATACGTCGTCCACCTCCGCGCTCAGCGATAGCAGGCGCTGCGCCCAGTCGGCCAGCATCTCGTCTGTGTAATTCCCGTGGTAGACCAGCACACTGCCGTGAAAACGCATGTAGGCGAAGGAGGCCGTGGCCACGAGCGGGCATTGGATGTTGGCCATATCGTAGGAGCAGAAGGCCGCGCCGCGGCTACGGAGCTGGGCCATGGTCTCTTCGCTGAACCACGAAGTGTGCCGGAACTCGAAGGCGCAGGGCAGACCCTTGGGTAAGAGATCGAGGAAGGCGCCCAGCCGCTGTGCGTTTTCCTCTGTGCGCTGAAAAGATGGCGGGAGCTGGAAAAGGATGGGGCCAAGCCTATCGCGGAGCCGGGCGGCGAGCCGAAGCTGGCGCTCCAGCGCATCCTGGCAATCGTGCAGGCGCTTGACGTGGGTGATGAAGCGATGCGCCTTCACTGCGAAGCGGAAGCCCTCGGGAACCGTGCGTCTCCACGTATCCCATGTGCTCTCCTTTGGCTCTCGGTAGAAGCTGGCGTTGAGCTCCACCGTGGGGAAGCGCCCGGCGTAGAAGGCCAGCCAGCGCCGAGGGTCCAGCTCCTCAGGATAGAAACGCCCGCTCCAGTGAAAGTAGTGCCAGCCTGATGTGCCGATCCAGAAACGGCCCATGTCGGCCTAACCCGTGAGCGTTTTCTTCCTCACGCCGCCGGCCGTGGGATGGAGCCACCCGCTCGATTAGCGAGGGACTCCTGCAATTCAGGCAGCCGCCCCAGGCGGCTCGTCGGCTCCGTGCGCAGGTTGCACTGGAGGCACAGGTAGTAATCGCCCGAGAAGTCTGAGCGGGCGACCAGATCCCCCAAGCATTGGGGGCACACTTTCAGTAGGGTTGCCAGATCGAGAGTCTTCCGAGCCCGCTGTGGGAGGTAACCCATGGCTTTCCTCCTTCTGAATGCGGACCGTCCGCGCCGGGGTGCAGGCGCTACGTGGGGGCCAGGCTCGGCGAGCCGGCGCGGGTGGCCATCTCATGTGGCCTACGGGGTTAGCTGTCGGGTTAAGGGCTGAGAGGCGCTACCCTCTCCTGCCTTAGCAGGATTCACCCCAAAGAATGGTTCCCCCGCTCCCCCGGGGGCGCCGGGAGATTCGGCCGTAACTCACCCTTCATTCAATCACCCGTCCGGAATTTTGTCAACAGAACCGGATAGGATACCGGGGACGCCATGATCCGCCCCGCTCGTGCCAAGGCCCTCGAAACATGAGCCGTAGAACTCCGCTCGCCCTTCGAGCGCCTTAGGACGAGCGGGGAGCGATGCCGGGCCAAACCCCCGCTCGTGCTGAGGGCCTCGGAGCATGCTACGGCCCTCGAACCAAGACCCCGCACGATGTTTGACCGGGGCCCCCGTACCTACATATGCTTGCCAGCGGACGCCCCGAACGGACGGAAGAAAGGAGACGAACCACCCATGCGCATCGGCATCTTCTTCGGCGGCCCTTCGGACTTCGACGGGCAGGTCAACGGCATCGTCGGCTACGAAAAGGCGGGGTTCGACAGCGTATGGTTGGGCACTGTGACTGGTACCGATGCCATGACCGTCATCGCGGTGGCGGGCCAGAAGACGAACCGCATCGAACTTGGCACATCCATCGTGCAGACCTATACGCGCCACCCGGTGGCCATGGCCATGCAGGCCCTGACCACCCAGGCGGCGGCAGGCGGACGGTTTACCCTCGGCTTGGGGCCATCCCACGCACCCATGATCGAGAATATGCTCGGCCTCTCCTACGCCCGCCCAGCGGCCCACGTCCGCGAGTACCTGTCGGTGCTGATACCGCTGCTACGGGAGGGCCGCGTCTCCTTCAGCGGAGAGTTCTTCAGGGTAAACGCCAGCGTGTCGGTGCCGGGCACGCAACCCCCTCCAGTGCTCATCTCTGCCCTTGCTCCCGTAATGTTGCGGATCGCAGGCGAGATGAGCGAGGGTACCATCACCTGGATGGTGGGCCCCAAGACGCTGGAGAGCCACATAGTGCCCCGCATCACCCGGGCTGCCGAGGCCGCTGGGCGGCCCCGCCCGCGCATCGTCGTTGGCCTCCCCGTGGCCGTGGTGGACGACGTGGCGGCCGCGCGGGAGAAGGCCGCCAGGTCCTTCCAGGTGTACGGCGCGCTGCCCAACTACCGGCGCATGCTGGACATGGAGGGGGTCAGCGGGCCGGCAGACGTGGCCATAGTGGGGGACGAGGCTAGCGTCGAGCGCCAGCTCCGCGGCCTGGCCTCCGCCGGAGCTACGGACTACATCGCCGGCATGTTCCCCGTGGGGGACGATCCCAAGGCGTCTTTGGCTCGCACCCAAGCGCTTCTGGCTAGCCTAGTCGGCAAGATCTAGGACTGCAGGGGTAGGGACGCCCCCGGGACCTCGACGGTCGCTGCCAACACCTCCTCGCCATCGGGGCGTTGGGCGATCGCCAGGATGCCATCCTCCCAGGAGGCGCCGGGCCGGCCGGTATTGACGGCCACGCTGGATAGGCCCTCGGCCGCAACGTCCTCGAAGACGGCGCCGACCAGCATGGGGTTGACACCGTAGCGAATGTTCTCCCGCCCCTGGATGATGCTGGGGCAGCCGGTGTTGAGCCAGTTCTCGCCCTCCTTGATCGATGGATCGAAGGGCCAGGGCGCATCCCAGGGGTGCTGGTTGTAGGAGGGCTTCAGAAGGATCTGCACGCCCATGGCATCGCAATGCTCGACAAGGGTCTCATGGAACCCGTCCCAGCACACCAGAGTGCCGACTCGCCCCAGGCGCGTGTCCACCGGCAGGAGCTGACTCTTGGGGGCGCCGTCGAAGACCCGCTCCTCGAAGCCGGCCGTCATGTGCACCTTGGAAACGCGGCGCAGACACACACCCTGCGGCGAAAAGAGGTAGGAGGTGTTGTAGACCTTCGTTGGGTCTTCCACGTGCCGCCCGCCCTTGCTGGGCTCCGTCTCGATGGGCGGAAGGGCGATGCTGCCCGCCGCTAGGTAGGCTCCGTACTCCCGCGCCAGGGAAGAAAACGTCCCCACGTACATCGCCTCTGCCTCCAGAGCGGTATCGATGAAGAGCAGGCGCCGCGCTGCCGCCTCCGGCGTCCTACGGTCGTCGTCGGCCAGACGCGGCAGGTTCTTCATCACGATCTTCATGGCCGCCTGCTCCAAGAGCCTTTCGTCCCGCAAGTCATCCCAGAAGAAGGGAACGAAGCTCAGGAACATCCCGATCAGCTCTGGAAAGCTCACTAGGGTGGGGAGCGAGAAATCGGCCTCTTTGGCGGCCTGCTCCATTAGCGAAGCCATCTTGGCGTGGAAGGCCTGATGGTCACGATAGTCTGCCAGATCCATCCGGGCCTGGACTGCGATCAGGTTCGCCTTCATATGCCCTTCACCGCCGCAACCATGTCGACCACGAGGGTGGACCAGGCGAAGCCCGGGGCCCCGTAGGCCTCGCCCGTATAGGGGTTGTAGAACTCGCGGAAACCGTGGGCCTCCACCAACCGGCGTGTCCGGGCGGCTATCTCCTTGGCCTCCTCCTTGAAGCCGTGGCGAAGGAGCCCGTGCAAGAGAAACCAGTTGGTGCTCACCCAGGTTGGCCCGCGCCAGAGACCGGATTTGCGAGGCGACTGGAAGGAGGGGTTGAAGGATGGATCGTCCGCCGCCACCGTGGGCACAGGGTATGGCAGCCAGAACTCACGCTCGTTAGTTAGATGGTTACGCACTAAACGCCGCACCTCCTCCTTCGGCGTGGCCTCCAGCACGAGCGGAAAGAGCCCGCCCACCGTCTTCACTAGTGCCATCCTTTCGTGCCGGGAGTACAAGTCGTAGTAGAGGCCGTCCTCGCCCCGCATCTTGGCCAGCACCGCGGCCGCCCGCAGCCGCGCCCGTGACTGGCACTCCGACGCACGAGTCTGGTCTCCCAGTTCGCGCCAGAGCCGAGCCAGCGACTCCAAACCCTGAATGTGGAGGCAGTTGAAGAGGGTGTCTTCCACGTTGAAGCGATCGAAACGAAAGATCCTGGGGAGGTTGTAGGAAAGGAGCCTGTTCCAAAGGTCCAGCCAGCGCACAGCCCGCCACGTGCCGGAAGCATTGGGCCGTTGGAAACCGAAGACTATATCGAAGCTGGGCTTGTGGTCCAGGCCCGACTCATAGGGGTGAATGATGGACAGGAGCCCATCGCCATCAGGATCGCGGTTGGCCTCCAGCCAGCGGTGGAAACGATCCACCCGCGGCACGATGCGCTCGAGGAAAGCCCTGTCGCCGCTGCGCTGGTATACGCGTTCGACGGCCTGGGCCAGCACCGGAGGATCCACCAGCCGACTGTTGACCGGATGCCGGTATGAGGTGCTGTGGAGATAGAAGCGGTACGGGTACAGAAGCATCGGCTCCCAGGCGATGCGGTGGGGGATCCGCCCATTTCGTCGCTGCGCCCGGACCAGGGTCAGCAGCTCCTCCTTGGCTTGTTCGATATCGATGTATGTCCAGACGATAGCGTGCTTGCAGGAGTCCCAGAACCATTGGAAGGGGTATGTGACGTTGGAAGGCACGCAGAAGGAGTAACGTTTGCCGCCGTGCACCGCCGACCGGCCCTGGCGCAGGTTAGCCCGTAGCTGCCTCTCGGCGGCAGCCAAGAGTTCCGCGTCCGTCATGTCGGCGATTATAAGACGGCAGCTGGGGCGGCTGCGACATCTCGCCGGTGCTTATACCTAGACGCTGCCGTTGAGGGCGCTAACCTGCACCCTGGTGGCCCGAGCCGCAGGGCAGGGCTGCCATTCGGTGGGCCAGTATTTCAGGTGTCCATAGCCGCCGGCCAGGTGCAGCCACTTGATCATCCCTGGCTCCACATTGGCCTCGTCCGACCAGTTGGGGAACTGGTAGGGCTCCCACCCGTTGTAGATGATCACCTGGCCCGGCCGCACCGAAGGCGATGTCTTTAGCATCAGGATCGTCTGCCCCATGTCGTTATGGACGCGCACTCGCTCGCCATCGCGCAAGCCGCGCTCGGCAGCGTCCGCAGGGTTCATCAGGACATGGGGCGTCCCGCGGTGGGTCTCCAGCATCAGCCGGTTGACGATGTTCAGGGAGTGGATGCTCCAGCGGTTGTGGCCGCTGGTGACGATGAAGGGATACGGCCCACCCGCTTGCGGTGGATCCTTGTGGCAGGGCAGCTCTTCGCCGGCCTCCAAGAACCAGGGGTGATCGATGTAGAACTGGGCACGGCGGGTCAGGGTCGGGTACACAACCTTCTTCTCCACGTGCCAGCGCAAGGGCGTGAAGGTCTCGTCCGGCCGGACGTCGGAGGATTGGGCCATGGCCCGCGGGGACACCCCAAGGCCCGTGAAACGCAGGAACCCCTTCTCCCGTATGGTCTGGAGGGTGGAACCGGGCGGCAACGTGCCGGTGACAGTGCAATCGCGGATCATCTCGTCCGCCAGCTTTTCCTCATCGTGGAAGGCGCCATTGGCGGTGAAGGCGTCGTAGAGCCCGGCGAACTTGCGGGTGGTGCCCCGGTAGTCTTTGTACTCCGTCAGGCCTCGCTCCGCCGCCCGCTCCTCGATGCGCTTGACGAGGTCGCGGAAGATCTGCCACTCGTTCCTGGCCTCGCCCGGGGGATCCACCAACTTGTCGCAGAAGGTGAGGTTCATGGTGTGGGTGCTGGGGATTCCGAAGCCCGTCTTCTCGTACTGCTGCGCGGCCGGCAGCACGATGTCGGCCCACATGGCGGTGGTGCTCATGCGAGGGTCGATGACGACCACCATCTTGAGCTTGGGCCAGAGGTTCTTGAGAAGCATGTTCTGGCCGCCGCGGGTGCGTCGCAAGGCGTTGCCGCCCATCTCGATAAACACCCTCGGTTCCGGCTTGGGGCCCGGCAGGGCGACGCCGTCCCACCACTTGTTCTCCAGCGCCTCCCGCCAGTAGTCCTCGAAGGCCCGCTTCATCGATGGGTCGTGCCACTCCTTACGGGACCAGATCTTGTCGAAGCCGGAGTGGTAGTACCAAACGAAGATGGGCGGCACCATGGCCGGATGGCTCATCATCGGCGCCCGCTTGGCCATCTCGATCATGGCCATGGAGTCCGTCATGGTAGGATCCATGCTCTTGAGGGCGTTGGTCATGGTGCGCATCATGTTTAACATCTCTTGCGTGGCCTCGGGCCCCGGCCTGCCCTTGACGCCGGTCACGAAGTAGCCGTCGAAGAGCCCGGCCAGCCACGCCCGCACGCCCGTGCCCTTGCGCCCCCAGTTGCCGGTGAGGGCCAATAGCAGCAGCTCTGAGCGCTCGATGAGGTCGCCGTGGTAGTACTTGGAGGCGTTGTTCAGGCAGCCGATGATGGTGGTGCGCTTGCGAGCCACCTTGCGGGCGATCTCCCGGATGACCTGGGGCGCAACGCCGCAGCGGGCGGCCGCTTTCTCCGGGGTGTACTGCTTGAGCCGCTCCTTCACCAGCTCGAAGACGGGGGTTACCTTCACCGTCTTGCCGTTGGCCAACTTCGCCCGGAAGGTGCCCTCTAGAGCCGGCACCACATCCCCAAGATCCAGCGTTCCCCGGGGCGCCTCTACGATGCTTTGCGTCTTGGTGTCGTAGACGTAGAACTGGTCTTCGCGGCCGCCTTCCGCCATGTCCTGCCCGCGTAGGAAGGTGCGGGAGTCCAGCCTGACCAAGAGAGGCAGGTCCGTCTGCTCGCGCACGAAGGTTTCGTTGTAGAGCTTCTCGGCTATCACCACCTGTGCCATACCCAGGGCGAAGGCGGCATCGCTGCCGGGCTTCACCGAGACGTAGTAGTCGGCGTGGATGGCGGAAGGGCTAAAGTCCGGCGCCACCGTCACCACTTCAGCGCCCTTGTAGCGAGCCTCCGTGATGTAGTGCTGGTGGGGAATGCGGGTGTACGTGGGGTTACCGAACCAGATGAAGATGAGCTCCGAATGGAACCAGTCATCGATGGAGCTGACCGGGTCGAAGATGCCGTAGGTCAGGTAATGCCCGGCCGCGAAGTCGTTCATCTCCGCGTTGAGGTCCATGGTCAAGGCGCCGATGAGGGAGGCGAAGCGACCGCGACCAGCGATGCCCCAGGTCGGCAGGTTGCAGCCGCTGAGGTGAATAATGGACTCGGGGCCTTGCTCCAGGATGGCGTCGATGACAGCATCGGCGATCTCCGTGAGCGCCTGATCCCAGGATATCCGCTTCCACTTTCCGCTCCCGCGCTTGCCGGCCCGCTTGAGAGGGTAGAGGACCCGTTCCTTGGCGTAGAGGAGCTGGCTCCAGGCGGCGCCCTTCTGGCAGCCCATGGGGTTCATGTCCGGCACGCCTTTCTCGATGACGGGCAGGGTGCCGCCCTGCTCTTCGCGCCACACGATCCCGTCCTTGACGTACACACGCAGGGGGCAGTTGCCGGGGTAGCAATCGATGCAGTGGCTCCCCCAGGCCACCCTGTCCCACTTCCACTGTTGCCGGTACAGGTCTTCGCTG
>DAOUAG010000123.1:0-21890 GCA_034433815.1 Dehalococcoidia bacterium
CTGGCCAGCCTGAGGAGGAAATCCGGCGCGTGAAGCGAGATCTCACCCTTGCGGCCATACTTTGGGTCATCCTCATCGCCGTCGGCGAGTACATCGTCCTGACGGTCGATATCCACCCTCTGGCCAAGTCCGATAAGGGCGCCGATATAGAAGAAGCCTTCCGGATCCTGCTGGTGATGTCCATACCAGTGTTCGCGCTGGTGGTGGCGGTGCTCGCCTACGCCGTGCTCCGGTACCGGGTGGGCGGATCTGATGCGCCGGAGGACGGCCCGGCCATCATGGGCCAGGGCGCGGTCCCGGTGGCCTGGTTCGCCATCACGACTAGTTTGACCATGTTGGTCATGATCTTCCCAGGCCTCACCAGCCTGTCGAAGGTCATCGAAGACCCGGCCCCGGAGCTGGTGGTGGATGTGAGAGGCGCCCAGTGGACGTGGCTCATCGACTATCCGGACGAAGGGATCCAGAACCAACGGGAGCTGGTGCTGCCCGTGGACAGGACGGTGCGCTTCAACGTCACCAGTCTGGACGTCCTGCACTCGTTCTGGATCCCCGCCTTTGCCATGAAGATCGACGCTGTCCCTGGCAAGACCACCGGCTTCACATTGAAGCCCGCCGAGGTGGGCTCCTTCCAAGACGACCCTCTCATGCGGGTGCAGTGCGCTGAGCTGTGCGGTCTCTCGCACGGCCGGATGACCATTCCGGTGCGGGTGATCTCCCAGCAGGAGTTCCAGCAGTGGCTTAGCGAGACCAAGGCCACGCCGACGCCGGCTCCCGCTGGGGCCGAGGCCCAGACCGTGGAGATATCGGCCCAGAACACCGCCTTCGACAAGGCCGAGATCCGTGTGAAGGCCGGCGGTCTGGTCACCGTTAAGGTTAGCAATAAGGAAACGGTGCCACACAATTGGGCGCTATACGAGAGCGAGAGCGCGGCCCTGAGCGGCGCCAAGGCCATCGCCGCTACGCAACTGAAGCCAGGGCCGTACGAGGATCAGGCTACTTTCGAAGCACCTAAGCCCGGCACCTACTTCTTCCGCTGCGATGCGCATCCTCAGCAGATGCGCGGGACGTTCGTGGTGGAGTAGGCGCATGGGCTCAGAAGGAGTGAGGGACTGATGGCGATGGCAGAGAGGCCGGCGTCCGGCGGCATCTGGCTGGCGTTTGTGCCCCTTCTGCGGGGCGTCTTGTGGGGAGCCATCGGCTTCGGCATCGGCGCCGGCATTGTGGCTGTGGGCAGGGCCCTCGGCGGCCACAGCGCATGGGACGTCGAGCTAAGCATGGTCATCGGCTACGCATTCGGTCTAGTCGGCTGGCTCCTAGGCATCGGCGTGTGGGACCGCTGGGCCAGGGAGTGGCTGGGCTGGCCCGTGAAAGAGGGCGTATCCGGCTGGCAGCGCTACTTCGCCTTCACGACCGACCACAAGGTCATCGGCATCCAGTATCTGGTCACTTTCCTCCTGCTGTTCCTCCTGGCCGGGCTCTTCGCCATGCTCATCCGGCTGGAGCTGCTGACGCCGGAGAAGCAGGTGCTCAGCGACGGCATGTACAACCGTGTGATGAGCCTGCACGGGATCATCATGGTGGCTGTGGCCGTCGCCGCAGTGATCGGCGGGTTCGGCAACTACTTTGTGCCCATCCTCATAGGGGCGGAGGACGTGGCTTTCCCTCGCCTCAACGCCCTCAGCTACTGGCTAGTGCCGCCGGTGGCGGTGCTGCTCTTGACAGCCCAGGCCGTTGGTGGCTGGGACTCAGGGTGGACGGCCTATGCTCCCTTGAGCGAGCGCAATGCGGCGGGGCAGATCTTCTTCAACCTGGCCATTATTACGTTCGGTCTGTCCTCCATCCTGGGCGGCTTGAACTTCCTGGTCACGATAACGTTCATGCGCGCCAAAGGAATGACTTGGGGCCGGCTGCCCATCTTCGTTTGGTCCATGTTCGCTGCGGCCATCCTGGCGCTGACCTTCACCCAGTTCTTCGCCGCCGCGATGCTCTTCGTAACGCTGGACCGGGTGGCCGGCACCTCCTTCTTCAAAGCTGACGAGGGCGGCGCGCCTCTGCTATATCAGCACATCTTCTGGTTCTATTCACACCCCGCCGTGTACATCTTCGTCCTGCCCGGCTTCGGGCTGAC
Organism: Dehalococcoidia bacterium; assembly: GCA_034433815.1. Lineage (GTDB taxonomy): Bacteria > Chloroflexota > Dehalococcoidia > SM23-28-2 > RBG-16-64-32 > DAOUAG01. Next base: position 2,129 of record DAOUAG010000123.1, read on the forward strand.
GTTGGAGATCCTGGCTCACTTCTCGCGCAAGCCCCTTTTCGCCTACAAGTGGGCGGTGGGCGGCTTCCTGGGCATCGTGGGCGTCAGCGGCATCGTGTGGGCCCACCACATGTTCGTGAGCGGCATGAGCGAGAGGCTGTTGGCGCCGTTCCTGGTGACCACGGAGATCATCTCGGTGCCCACAGGCCTCGTCTTCCTGTCGGCCCTAGGCACCATCTGGATGGGGCGCCTATGGCTCAAGACGCCGATGCTCTTCGCGTTAGGGGTGGTGTTCAACTTCCTGATCGGGGGTGTGACCGGCATCTTCCTGGCCGATGTCCCCACCGACATCAACCTCTCGGACACCTACTTCGTGGTGGCGCACTTCCACTACACCATCATCGGCGCCGAGATCTTCGCCCTGTTCGGAGGGATCTACTACTGGTTCCCCAAGATCACCGGGCGAATGTACAACGAGTTCCTGGGGAAACTGCATTTCTGGCTGATGTTCCTAGGCTTCAATGCCACCTTCTTGCCCATGTTCTGGGCAGGGGTGCACGGCATGAACCGGCGGATTCCCACCTACACGGCCGACCTTCAGGACGTTAACACTGTCATTAGCATCATGGGGTTCATCCTGGGCAGCAGCTTCCTGATCTTCTTGGGCAACATTCTGTACTCAGCGCTGCGCGGCGAAAGGGCGGCCGATGATCCGTGGCACGCCCGTACCCTGGAGTGGAGCGTGTCATCGCCGCCGCCTGTGGAGAACTTTCCGGCGCCACCAGTGGTGGTCGGCGGGCCATACGACTACGGCGTGCCGGGCGCCGCGGCCCACGGTGTCTTCGCGCCAGCCGGCGCCAGCGGGGAGGTGACGGCATGAACGACGAACTGGGCAGCGAGTGGCCGGTCAAGGACGCCACGCGCCTTAGCTACGACCGGGACATCCGCATCGGTTGGTGGATGGCGTTGTTCCTGGTGGCGGGCACCGTAGTGGAGTATGTGGTAGCCACCAGCATCACCTCTAACCTGTTGGTGATCATGCCTATGAACGTGCTGGAGGCGGCAGGTATCATGTGGTTCTTTATGCATGTGTACCGCCTGTGGCGGCATGACGCGCACGGAGGGGAGAAGTAGGCCATGGCTCTAGCAGAGATAACTCGGCCGGCGCCACACCACGAGGAAGCCTCCCGGCCGGCCATGAACCAGATGGGTCTATGGCTCTTCTTCATATCGGAGTCCTTCCTCTTCGCCGCCCTGGCCACTGGCCGCTTCTACCTGGCCGGCCTCGATCGTCCGCATCTCAATCAATTCCTGGGCCTGATCATCACATCGATCCTGCTTCTCAGCAGCTACTGTGCCTATCGGGCCGAGGCGGCTATGGCCCATGGGTACCGGGGAGAGTTCCAGCGCTGGATATCCTTCACCATCGTGCTGGGGTTGATCTTCGCCGGGGGCGTGGCCATCGAGTGGTCGACGGCGGAGTTCAGCATTCACGAGCCATACGGCACGGCGTTCTTCTCCATGACGGGCTTGCACGCTTCGCACGTCCTGAGTGGCGTGGCGATTCTAGCCATAGCGCTGTACCTCTCTTTGCGGGGCCACTTCTCGGCCGACAGCTACTGGGGCGTGGAGGCGTCCATAAAGTACTGGCACTTCGTGGACGTAGTGTGGGTGTTCTTCTACCCCATCCTCTATCTCATTGGCTGGTAGTTCCATCATCTGGGCCGCGGTGCGTCCGCATCTTCTGCGGACAGCGCTCTCGCTGGTATTGGGCATCCTGCTGGCGGGCAGTATAAGCGTCGCTTCCTGGTTCGCCCTCTCGGGTGGGCCCACGCGTTCTCCCCAGGCGGTGGAGATCGTGATCCCGCCCGGGACAGCGGCGCGCATCGCCAGCGGGGAAACCGATTCGCCGATACCGCGCGATCTGAGGCTGGTCCGGGGCGACGTGCTGGTGGTGCGGAACGACGACAGCGTGGACCACAGGTTCGGTCCCTTCGTTGTGCCAAGGGGCCAGACGGTTTCGGTGCCTCAGCAGCAAGCGGGCAGCTCGGGCTTCCTTTGCAGCTTCCACCCATCGGGTGGTCTGGGCATAACGGTGAAGAATCCAAACAATCCTCTGTGGATCCTCTTGCCCACCATCATTCTGGGCTTCCCCTTTGGGGCCGTTATCGCCGTGGTCTGGGCTATCTTCGCGCGCTTGGACACTGGCGGACAGCCGCAACCGGGTCTGACCGCTTAGCCGTTGGCCGGCCGCTGGCGCCGGCGTCCAGATGGCGCCGATCGCGCGCAGGTTGATCGGCAGCCGTGCGTAGGCGCACAATGGCCAGCGGCATGCATTGGCGTGAGTGGCGGGCCCCGGGCGCTACGCGCTCCGCTACTGGAGGAGGCCCCTAAGTGCTGACCGGCCGTTGCCGCTGGTGGGGTTGGGGTGAGGAGGGGAAGTCGTACCACATCGCCGACCCCGAACGCTTCTGGGGATATTTGGAGGCGCAGCTAGGCCCGCTTGCGCCGGGGCGCCGCATCAGCTCCCTCGAGGAGATACGGCTTCTGCCTTCGCGCCTGCCGCCGGGGTTGGAGGCCAGCCTGCGCAGCGTTGCGAGCGGTGGCGTCGATACCCAGAGTCCCGTCCGCGCGATGTTCAGCATGGGCAAGGGCTATCGGGATCTGGTGCGGATCCGACGGGGAGAGGTGCCGAATCCCACCGACGCTGTGGTCCGCCCAGCCAGCGAGAAAGAGGTCAGCGCGGTGCTGGAGGTCGCGCAGCGGGAAGGCGTCAGCGTCATACCCTTCGGCGGCGGCACCTCTGTGGTTGGGGGCGTAGAGCCGCCGGGCGACGTCCTTGCCATCACGCTGGACCTCTCGCTCCTCAACGGGGTCAAACGCGTCGACCACGAATCGATGACGGCCACGGTCTTACCGGGGACCCTGGGGCCAGTGCTGGAAGGGCAGTTGGCCGCGGCGGGGCTAACCCTCGGCCACTTTCCTCAGTCCTTCGAGTTCTCCACAGTGGGCGGCTGGATCGCGACCCGGTCCTCAGGCCAGCAGTCTACCCTATACGGCAAGATCGAGGAGATGGTGCGCGGGCTGAGGCTGGCGTACCCCGGCGGCGTGCTGGCCACCCCGGTGGTGCCGGCAGCGGCCGCCGGCCCCGATCTCGTCCAACTCATCGCCGGCTCCGAGGGCACGTTGGGCGTGATAACCGAGGCCGTCTTGCGGGTGTCCCCGCTGCCGGAGGTGAGCGACCTGAGGGGGTACCTGTTGCCCGGCTTCGAGGCCGGCGTGGCGGCGGCGCGCGAGATCATGCAGGCGGGGCTGAGGCCAGCCGTCCTGCGCCTGTCTGACGAGGCGGAGACGGCCGCCACCTTGGCTATGCGGGCGCCGGCCGAGGGGCTGGCGGGGCTGAAGGAGCGGCTCGGCCGGTGGTACCTTTCGCGCAAGGGGCTAAGCCTGGAGCGGGCAGCCGTTATGATCCTGGGGTTCGAGGGCGCCGAGGCGGACGTGCGCTATCAGAAGGCGACCGCCAAGGCCATCCTGCGCCGGAGCGGGGCCGTCTCCCTGGGGCGCGGCGCTGGCGAGGCGTGGCGCCGCGGCCGTTACGAGGCCCCCTACCTGCGCGATCTCCTGTTGGACCACGGGGTGATGGTCGACACGCTGGAGACCGCTGTGACCTGGGACCGCTACCTCTCCGTTTCCCAACGGGTGGCCGGGGCCATCCGGGATGCCCTGGGGGACCGCGGGATGGTCATGGCCCACCTTTCCCACGCTTACCGTGATGGCGGGTCCATATACTACACGTTCCTCGCCGCTCAGGAGAGGGGGCGCGAGATGGAACAGTGGCAACGGGTCAAGGTGGCGGCCACTAGGGCCATCGTCGAAGCTGGTGGCGCCCTGAGCCACCATCATGGGATCGGGGCCGATCACCGGCCTTGGATGGCCCAGTACGTCGGGTCGTCCGGGGTCCGGCTCCTGGCGGCGATGAAAGATGCCCTGGACCCCGCAGGCATCATGAACCCCGGCAAGCTTGTGCCAGAGCTCCCCGGGCCGGAGAATCAGGTCTTGGGACAATGACCACGACACGGGCCCAAGTCCTGGAGCGTTTTGAGCGAGAGAGCTTCGACATCGCCGTAGTGGGAGGGGGCATCACCGGCGCTGGCATCGCCCGCGACGCTGCTATGCGGGGCCTCTCCGTGGCGCTGGTGGAGAAGGGGGACTTCGCCTCGGGCACCAGCAGCCGGTCCTCCCGCCTCATCCACGGCGGCCTGCGCTATCTGCGCCACCGGCAGATCGGCCTGGTGAGGGAGGCGCTGCGGGAGCGCGGCATGCTGCTTCGCCTGGCGCCCCACCTGGTGCGGCCCATCGCCTTCGTCTTGCCGGTGTATCGCGACAGCCGCGATGCCCCGCTGCTCCTGCGTCTTGGCCTGGCCGGCTACGACGCGCTGGCTGGCACCCTAGGCATCGGCTGGCACCGCGCCCTCTCCCCCGAGCAGACGCTGCGGGCCGAGCCATCCCTCCGCCCTGAGGGGCTGCGGGCCGGCTTTCGCTACTTCGATGCCGTTACCAACGACGCTCGCCTGACCATCACCGTTGTGGTCTCTGCCTTGCGCCTGGGCGCAGCGGCCGTGAACTACGTGGAGGCCGTAGGCTTTGAGAGGCTAGGGGGCAGGGTCGCCGGTGTCCAGTACCGTGATCTGGTGGGCGGAAAGGAGGGCCTCCTCCGGGCGAAGGTGGTGGTCTGCGCGGCGGGCCCCTGGACCGACCAGGTGCGGGCCTTGGCCGGCCGGCCACCGCTACTGCGTCCCACCAAGGGCATTCACATCGTGGTCCCCAGGGCCAGACTCCCGGTGAACTCAGCGGTGGCCTTCGGGGAGGGAGAGCGGATCATATTCGCTGTCCCCCACGGCGTCCACACCTACATCGGCACTACGGACACAGACTTTCAGGGGGACGCCAGCGACGCCTGGGCCGACGCCGGAGATGTGCGCTATCTGCTCGACGCCGCCAACGCCACCTTCACCACCGGTTTGACCCCCGACGATGTCGTGGCCACCTGGGCTGGTGTGCGTCCTCTCCTCAAGGCCGAGGGTTCGCCCTCCGATGTCTCCCGCGACTACGAGATCCTGGACGGCCCGCCCGGTCTGTATACCATATGCGGGGGGAAACTGACCACCTTCCGCTCCATGGCGGAACACCTGCTGGATCACATCATCGAGCGGGATGGCGGCCGCTTCTCACAGCGGCCCGGGCGTTGCCGAACGTCGAAGGAGCCGCTGCCCGGCGGCACCACTGGGGACTTCCCCCGTTACCGGAAGGGCTTGCTGGTGGCCTTGCGAGAGGCCTGGGATATCCCGGAGGCTAGCGCGGATCGCCTGCTGTCAGCCTTCGGTGCGGAGCATGTACGCGTGCTGGCCCTGGCGGCCCGGCGCCCGGAGCTGCTGGAGCCGCTGGCGGGCGGCCCAGCCCTGGCGGCCGAGGCGGTGTACGCCGCCCGCGAGGAGATGGCCGTGACGCTAGAGGATGTGCTGCACCGCCGACTGGATCTAATGCTTTTCGGTTCCGCTGCCCACGAGACGCTGGCTGCGCAGACGGCCCGCATCCTTGCCGGCGAGCTGGGTTGGAGCACGGAAGAATCCGAACGCCAGAAGGCCACCTACCTCAATGCGGCCGCGCGAATGCTTGCCTTTCGCTCAGGCGGGGGTGCTCCGGCGACAGAGACCAAGGTGTGACGGCTGCCTGCCTCCTGATCGTCAATCCGCGTTCCGCCAACGGATCTACGGGCCGCCGCTGGAGGGAGATACAGGCCATCCTGACGCGGGATCTGCCAGCCTTCGATACCGTCTTCACGGAGCGTCCGGGGCACGCCACGCTGCTGGCGCGGGACGCTTCCCGCATCTACAAGGTCGTGGTGGCGGTCGGCGGCGATGGCACCATCAACGAGGTCGTGAACGGGCTGATGGCGGAAGGGCAAGGGGCCTCAGGCGCGGCGCTGGGCGTTATACCCAGGGGCACCGGCAGCGACTTCGTGCGTACGCTGGGCATCCCCCACGATCTCTTGGGCGCCGCCCGTGTGCTGACGGCCGGCGAACGCCGGCTCGTTGACGTGGGCCGGGCCCAGGTGACGGGCCCCGACGGCAGGCAGCTCGTGCGCTTCTTCATCAACGAGGCCGAGGTGGGCATGGGAGCCGCCGTGAGCGATGCCGTGAACTGGTCGTCCAAGCGCTTCGGGGCTCTGAGCTTCTGGTGGGGGATCCTGGCCACCATGTTGCGCTACCGCGACCGCCAGGTCAGTTTCCGCCTCGATGGCGGCCCGCCCGAGGACGCCGTCATCAACAACGTCTGGATCGCCAACGGGCGTTTTTCCGGCGGCGGCATGAAGTCGGCGCCCCGGGCCCAGCCTGACGATGGTTTGCTGGACATCGTCGTGGTGACCCATGCTGGCCCGCTCCTCCGGCTGCGGACGCTTATGGGGCTGCGGAGCGGACGGTTCACGGCTCTGCCCCACGTGCGCTATCGGCGTGCCCGGCGGGTCGAAGTCATATCGCGGCCGTCGGCCCCGGTGGAGGTGGAAGGCGAGCTGGTGGGCAAGACCCCGGCAGCGTTCGATCTGCTCCCGCAAGCCATATCCGTCATCGCGCCGCCCGCCCCAGCCTGAGCCCGCCGGGGCGTCGGCCAGCCCTCGTGGTCGCGGGCCTTTCTGTGCACGGCTCCTTGCTGCTACGATGGATTCGTTTCAGAGGGAGGCAGCGGGTGCGCAGGATCGTAGGCAGCGCCGTAACGGGGCTGGGCGCCATTGGCCTGGCAGGCGCCGCTACCCTCGCCTACTGGTCGCTCCGGCCCAACCGGGCCGCCGTAGACCGCAGCGCGGTGCTGGAGGTATGGCCTGCGGTAGCCGACGGACGTCATAACTCCAACACCGATCTTACCTTCTGGAACGAACGCTTCTATCTTGTGCATCAGACCTCGCGTTATCACATGGGGCATCCCGCCAGCAGGCTCCTTCTTTGGCGGTCTCGGGACGCTCGCCTTTGGGAGCAGGTGGCGGAGTTCAAGGCGCCCGTAGGGGAATACCGAGACCCGAAGTTTGCGGCGATAGGCGGCAAGCTCTTCATCTACGCCCTCCCCAACCGCGATTGGTTCGCCGAGCCTTATACCACCGTCTTCACCTGGAGCACCGACGGCGAGACCTGGCGTCCAGCCCAAGAGGCTGAGCCGAAGGGTTGGCTTTTCTGGCGCCCCAAGACCCTCGATGGTGAGACCTGGTACGTGCCAGCCTACTGGCACGAGCACGGGCGGTCTATCCTCCTTCGTTCCGGCGATGGGATCCGCTGGGAGAAGGTCTCCCAGATCTACGAGGGGGAGAAGAACGATGAGACGGATATGGAGTTCCTGCCCGACGGCAGGATCGTGGCCACCTGCCGTCTGGAGGGCACCGGCAGCGCCTTTGGCGACCCGCGCGCCTCGACGGCCATCGCCGTCGCGGACCCGCCGTACATATCGTGGCGGGTGGCGAAGAGCACTGTAACGCGCCTGGACGGCCCCTGTCTCTTCCGCTATGGAGGGCGGGTCTTCGCAGTGGGCCGGCGACAGGCCAGCTTCGCCCGCAAGACGGGGGAGCTCGGAAGCATCTACACTCGAAAGCGCACGTCGATCTTCGCCGTGCGCGAGGACGGGCTCGACTGGCTGACGGACCTGCCCAGCGCCGGAGACACCGCCTACGCAGGTGTGGTGATGCGTGGGGACGATCTCTACGTCTCGTACTACACGAGCCGGCTGGACCGGGACTACCCCTGGGCCCTGGGCATGATACGCAGCAGCGACATCATGATGGCCCGCGTCTCGCTGAGCGCGTTAGCGGCGCTTGCCGGCGCCCCTCCGCAGGCGCCATGAGGCTGCCCCTGCCGCAAGGTTACCTGGAGGCGTTGCGGCGGTTCTCCACGCCCACCGTTTGCAACGCCATCGAGACCTTCGGCCTGCGGGAACGCACCGAGGGGTTCATGGACTCCAGCATCGCCTGCCGCTTCCCCGAACTGGGGCCTGTCGTGGGCTACGCCGTGACGGCCCGCATCCGCGCTTCGGCGCCGCCCACTGGGCGGGAAGTGGGCCATCGCGAGCTCTGGGCGGAGATGGAGAAGGTGCCCCGGCCATGGATCGTCGTCATAGAAGACCTGGACGCCCCTAATCCCGTGGGGTCCTACTGGGGCGAGGTGAACGCCAGCGTCTACCGTGCGCTGGGCGCGGTAGCCGCGGTCACCAATGGTGGCGTGCGAGACCTTCCCGAGGTCCGGGCCCTAGGCTTCCAACTCTTCTCGGCCTGCGTCTTGGTCTCCCATGCCTACGTCCATGTGGTGGAGGCCGGCGGCCCAGTGAAGGTTGGCGGGCTAACGGTACGGCCGGGCGACCTCTTGCATGGCGACCAGCACGGAGTGATCAGCATCCCGTGGGAGGCCGTGCCGGAGCTGGCCGCGCGGGCCGAGGCTATCGAGGCGGCCGAGCGCAGGCTCATCGACTACGCCCGCTCCCCCGACTGCACCGTTGAGGGCCTGGCCCGCCTCTATCCCGAGGTCGACTAGGGGCCTGGGCTGCCCCTATGATGTGAACCGAGGACGCATGCGCGATATCCTTCTAGTGCACAGCTCAGACCTCCACCTCCGGCCGGACGGCACGGGCGATGGCGTTGCGCCCCTGCGACTTGTGCTGGAGGCTGTTGGCCGTCTGGGGGCTGATCTTCTGGTGTTGGCGGGGGACGTCTTCGATGCCAACCGCTTGCCACAGGCTCTGATAGAAGAGGCGGCGCGGCTATTCGCCGCCAGTCCCTCGCCTGTCGTCCTGCTGCCCGGGAATCACGACTGTATTTTGCCGGGCGGCGTATACGAACATCCCGCCCTGGCAAGGGTTGCTGGCCTGCACATCATCGGGGTGAACGCTGACGGGGCGGTGACGTTCCCCCACCTGGAGTTGGAGGTGTGGGGCAGGCCCCACCGAGGCTACCGGGACATGAGGCCCTTGGCCCATGGAAGGCCGCGTTCTACCCGCCGGTCTGTGGCCGTGGCCCATGGCCACTGGGTGACCCGGCCTGAAGACGCCCTGCGCTCGTGGCTCATAACCGACGAGGAGATAGCCTCCACGGACGCCGACTACGTGGCCCTGGGCCACTGGGAGCTGCCTCAGGCGGCAGGCGACGGCCGGGTGCCGGCCTACTACTCCGGGTCGCCGCAGCGCACGGGCACCGTCAACGCCGTGTGGCTGCGGGCCGACGGCGCCGTGGAGGTGCAGCGGGCGCCGCTGGTTGGCTAAGGCTGGCTGGGGTCAGCTAGCTAGGCGAACCCCTTGCGGTACATCGTCACGACGACGGCGCCTCCCAAGCCGATGTTGTGCTGGAGGGCGATCTTGGCGTCCTTCACCTGGCGCTTGTCCGCCTCCCCCCGTAGCTGCCAGCACAGCTCAGCGCACTGAGCCAGGCCCGTGGCGCCGAGGGGGTGGCCCTTGGAGATGAGGCCGCCGGAGGGGTTTACGACCCACTTGCCGCCGTAGGTGACCAGTCCCTCTTCTATCAAGTGGTGCCCCTGACCCTCGCCGCACAGCCCCAACGCCTCGTAGGTGATCATCTCGTTGGAAGAGAAGCAGTCGTGCAGCTCGATGACATCGACGTCGTCGGGCCCCAGGCCGGTCTGCTGGTACACCCGCTGAGCGGCGATCCGGGTCATCTCGCTGCCCACCAGCTTTATGGAGCTCTTGCTCTCGAAGGTGTCGGGCGTGTCGGTGACCATGGTCTGGGCCAGGATCTCGACGGCCTTGTCCTGCAGGCCGCGGGCCTTGACGAACTCCTCGCTGGCCAAGATGGCCGCCGCGGAGCCGTCGGAGGTAGGGCAGCACTGGAGCTTAGTGAGGGGCGCGTGAACCATGGGCGCCGCCAGGATCTCTTCCAAAGTGTACTCGTCTTGGAACTGGGAGTAGGGGTTGTTGACGGAGTGCTTGTGGTTCTTCAGGCCGATCTTGGCGAAGTGCTCAGGCTTCGATCCGTAGCGTTCCATGTGCTCCCGGCCGGCGTTGCCGAACATCTGCGGCGCCACTGGCGAGGGCTCGAAGCCCCGGAGCTGCATCATGACGTTCAGATGCTTGTCCATGGGGTGCGTCCGGTCGGTGTACTTGGAGCCGAGGGATCCCTTCTCCATCTTTTCGAAGCCGATGGCCAGGACGCAGTCCGCGAGGCCGCCCTCCACCAATTGCTTGGCGAGAAATAGTGCCGTGGACCCGGTAGAGCAGTTGTTGTTGACGTTGTACACGGGGATGCCCGTTAGGCCGAGCTGGTACACCGCCCGCTCTCCGCAGGTGGACTCGCCGTAGACGTAGCCGGCGACCGCTTGCTGGACGTCCTCGTAAGAGATACCGGCATCGGCCAGGGCCTTGGTGCCCGCCTCCTTGGCCATGTCCGGATAGTCCCAGGCTCTGGATCCCGGCTTCTCGAACTTCGTCATCCCGACGCCAACGACGTAGACCTTGCGTGACATGCTAGCTCCTTCCGGCCCGCTCAAGAGGGCTGATCTCCAAAACCCAATATAGCGTTTGGCGCGCGGAGACGCCAGGATGGGGCAGCGCTAGCTGCCGGATGTTTGGCGGGTCCAGGTGGCCATGTCGAAGTAGTCGCGCCAGGCTGCGATCTTGCCGTCGCGCACCTCGAAGACCCCGCAAACGGGCAATTCCACCCGCTTATCGCCCATTTGAAACTTATCTACCCGCTCCGTGAAGACGACGGGGCCGTTGGCAGCCAAGTTCAGCATCTCGAAGGTGATGCCTTGCGACGGCTTCATGAAGATTTCCAGGACGCTGCGGATGGCGGCCTTGCCCTTGACCGGCGGCATGGGGATGTTGTGGTATACGGCGTCTTCGGTGAAGAAGGACAGGACCTCGTCGATGTCCAGTCTGCTGAAGGCCTCGCAGAAGCGGCGGACGGTCTGAACGTTCTCTTCACTCATGGCTTACCTCCTTGCGCTGATTGTAACCGGGAGGCGAAGGCCGCCGCAGCCGCCTCGATGCGTTGGCGGAATTCCGACGTGAGGAAGGGAGAACGGCGGGAGGCCCGGCGCAGGGACAGGAGCCTGTCCATGAAGGCGCCGAACAGGAGGAAGACCCACGAAGAGGCTGCTTCGTGCAGGTCAGCCCCCGGTGGGATCTCACCGCGCGCCTGGTAGCGCGAAAGCAGGTCCAGGATGCCGCGATGCCACCGCTCCATGAGCTGGCGATGGGCTGCGTCGGCGGCCCTGTCTCCCCGCAGCACCTCCAGGATCACTATGCGCAAGAAGTCGGCATTCTCATCCCACAAATGTGCGCTGGCCAGGGCGTTGGCGGCGAGCTGCTCCGTTAGGGGCTTCTGCCCCGGCAGGCGCTCCAGCTCCTCCAGAGCGGCCGGGAAGCCGCGCTCCTGGTAGAGGGCTTCGATGACGGCGCGCTTCGACGGGAAGTGGTAGTAGATGCCAGCCTCCGTCAGCCCGGCGGCTCGGGCGATGGCGCGGACGGAGGCGCCGTGGAAGCCTTCGCGGGAGAAGAGGCGGAGGGCAGCGGAGAGGATGCGCCGGCGTGTGGCGTCGCCGCCGCGGCGACGGCCGGCCTTCTTGCGCTTCAGGGCGGTGCTGGCTCTTGACATGGGTTCAGAGGTGTGTTAATTAACAACCGTTAGCCTAACGCTTGTTAGCTTATACGGAGGACGACCCGAGTGTCAACCACCCCCGGCCAGGAACAGTCAGCTCTGCCCCGCATGATGATCGCCGCCCGCCTGCATGCGCCGGGCGGGCCGCTGCGCGTCGAGGAGGTGCAGGTTCCGGCGCCCGGCCCCGGCGAGGTCCTGGTGCGGGTCGTGGCGGCTGGCGTCTGCGGCTCCGATGTCCACATGCTGCACGGGCGGGTGCCCGTGGCCAAAACGCCCATCACCCTGGGCCACGAGATGGCGGGCACGGTGGCGGCGGCGGGCCCCAACGCTGGGGTGAGCCTTGGCCAGAAGGTGATCGTGCGGGCCGGGGCCGCTTGCGGCCAGTGCCCAGCCTGTGCCGCGGGCGACGATAACCTTTGCTCCCAACAGAAGGTCTTGGGCATGGGTGAGGACGGCGGCTTCGCTCAATACGTTAGGGCACCCGCCAGTTGCCTCGTGCCATTGCCCGAAAACGTCTCTTTCGAGGTCGGCGCGATCCTGGCCGATGCTGTTGCCACACCCTATCACGCCCTGGCCGTCCGCGGGGGGTTGAAGGCGGGCGAGAGCGTCTTCGTAGTAGGCGCCGGCGGCGTTGGCCTCCATGCCGTGCTCCTGGCCCGGGCGATGGGCGCAGGCCTGATCGTGGCCTCGGACGTGCGCCCCCAGGCCCTTAAGCGGGCCAAGGAGATGGGCGCCGATGAGGTGTTGCCTGCGCAAGACGCTCCTCACAAGGAGGTGCAGCGCCTGACAGAGGGCGGTGCTGATATCGCCCTCGACTGCGTCGGGCAGCCCGAGAGCGTGGCGCAGGCGTTGCGCAGCCTGCGGCCCGGCGGGCGGGCCGTGGTCCTGGGTATGGGACAGCAGCCGCTGACGCTGCCGCCGCCCACGCTCTTCGCCTGGCGAGAGCTCAGCGTCATCGGCTCCTTCGGCAGCACCAGGCGGGATCTGGATGGCGTCATAGCGATGGTGCTGTCTGGCCGCCTTGACCTCTCACACTCCATTACCGGGAGGCTGCCCCTGCGGGAGGCCAATGCGGCGCTGGCGCAACTGGAGGATCCCGGCGGCGACCACGTACGTATCGTCCTCTCGCCCTGGGAGGAGGAGTGAAATGGACCAACCGCCGAAACGCCGGCACGTCGGCGAGTTCATGCAGAGCGGCGACTGGAGCGGCTATTGGACGACCCGTATTAGCCGGGCCGCGGAGGGCCGCATCTGGGTCCGCGGCTACCCCCTGGAGGAGGTGGTGGAGAAGCTCTCCTTTGCCGAAGCTATGTGGCTGCTGATCCGAGGCGAGCTTCCCACGAAGCGGGAGGCTGCGGTGTGGGAGCTGCTCCTCAAGGTGGCGATGGATCAGCAGTTCATCAGCTCTGCGGCCTGCGCCGCCCGCTTCGTAGCCTCCGCCCACCCGGAGTCACCCATCCCTGGGCTGGCCGCCGGGATACTCGCGCACGGCAGGGTGACGGGCTCCCCCCGGCCGGCGGCCGAGATGATCTATGGGGCCTACGCTGCCATGGAGCGGGAAGGGCTTTCGCGGGAGGAGGCTGCCCAGCGGACGGTAGACGCCTATCTGGCCAGGGGTGAGCCGGTGCCCGGCTTCGGTCACCCCATCCATAAGACCACGGAGCCCCGGGCGCACCTCCTGCGGCGGAAGGTGCAGGAGCTGGGCCTATGGGGCGCGAAGGCGCAGCTCTTCGAGGCCATTCACGAGGCGCTCGAGCGGCGGACGGGCAAGACGTTGCCCATCAACCTAGCGGGCATGATCGCCGCAGTGTATTGCGAGCTGGGGTTCGACCCGCTGGAGATAGAGGCGCTGGCCGCTGTGGGTTACGGTTTCGCCATCACCGCCCACGTGGTGGAGGAGATCAGGGAAGGGGTTCCCCTGCGCATCATACCTGACGCTTTGGGTGCCCACTACGCCGGGCCACCCGAGCGGCACATTCCAGACGACCGGTAAAGGAGGTCAAGATGGTCGATTATAGCCAATACCGCACGCTCCTCATAGAAAAGGGCAGCGATGGCGTCTGTGTGGTGACCCTGAACAGACCAGAGAAACGCAACGCGGTCAACATGCAGATGCACGACGAGTTGGAGCAGATCTGGCTCGACATCGCTCGGGATGACGAGGTGCGCTGTGTGGTTCTTACGGGCGCTGGCCCGGCCTTCTGTGCCGGCGGCGATGTAGAAGGCATGGACACCGGCTCCTTCCGTCCCCAAGGCCCGCGCGTCCCCTTCCACATGGTGCGGCACCTTATATCCAACCTGTTGGAGGTCGAGCAGCCCATCGTGGCCGCCGTGAACGGCGACGGCGCCGGCCTGGGCGCTACCATCCCCCTCTTCTGCGACATCATCGTCATGTCCGAGACGGCACGCCTGGCCGATACCCACGTGCGGATGGGCCTGGTGGCCGGCGACGGCGGCGTGGTCATCTGGCCGTGGCTCGTGGGGATGGCCAGGGCCAAGGAGTTCCTCCTCACCGGCCGGTGGGTGGATGGCAAAGAGGCGGAACGCATTGGCCTCGTTAACTACGCCGTGCCGGCCGACCAGGTGATGCCCAAGGCCATGGAGATCGCCCGCAATCTGGCCCAGGGAGCCCCCATGGCCATCCGCTGGACCAAGTACGCCGTGAACAAGGTGCTGAGGGACCATGTGAACCTGGCTTTGGACTCCTCGATGTTCCTGGAGGCGATGACCATGAGCAGCGAGGACTTGCGGGAGGCGGCCCGGGCCTTCCGGGAACGGCGCAAGCCCCAGTTCAAGGGGAGGTAGCGAGATGCATGCCATGTTCAAGACGGAGCTTACCGAGAGGTTGGGGATCACCTATCCCATCGTCCAAGCCGGCATGGGCGGGGTGGCCATGGCCGACCTCGTGGCCGCCGTGTCCAACGCTGGCGGCCTCGGGGTCATCGGCGCAGCGGTCATGACCCCCGCCGCTCTGCGGGAGGAGATCCGGAAGGTGAAAGACCTGACTGACAAGCCCTTCGGGGTGGATCTGCTTCTGGCCCAGGGCTGGCCGGGGCAAGACGAGATGATAGAGGTCATCATCGAGGAGGGGGTGCCGGTCTTCGCCTCCGGGTTGGGAGCCCGGCGCCCTACGCCGAGGCCATGCATCGGGCGGGCATGACCATCATGGCCGTGGTGGGCACCGTGCGCCACGCGCGGCGCGTGGTGGAAGGCGGCACCGACATCGTGGTGGCCCAAGGGACCGAGGGCGGCGGCCATACGGGCCGCATCGCTACTATGGCCCTGGTGCCTCAGGTGGTGGACGCCATCGCACCGGTGCCGGTACTGGCCGCGGGCGGCATCGCCGACGGCCGTGGACTGGTTGCCGCCCTGGCCCTGGGCGCCTGTGGCGTCTGGGTGGGCACGCGGTTCGTCGCCACGCGCGAAGCCTTCGCCCACGAGAACTACAAACGCAAGATCGTAGAGGCCACTGAGGAGGGCACCGTTGTGACCAGGGCCTTTACTGGCAAGGACTGCCGCGTCATTCGCAACCGGTACGCCGAGCAGTGGGAGGACCGCCAGAACGAGATCAAGCCCTTCCCCTTCCAGATGATGGTGGACGGCGGCAAGATGGAGGCCGCCATCGTCCACGGGGACACCGAGGCCGGCATCATGCCCGCCGGCCAGATATCCGGGGCGGTGCGCGAGGTGAAGTCCGCTGGGGACGTCGTGCGGGAGATGATCGAGGAGGCGGAGGAGGTGCTCAACCGTCTGGCCGAAAGATATCTCCAGCTCCAGAAGGCCAGCTAACTCACCCATGCATCGGCGCCCAGAAATCTAAGTGACGAAGGGAGGATGTCCGTATGACCTTCGAATTCCTGACTCTCGAGAGGCGCGACAAGGTGGCCATCGTTACCCTCAACCGGCCGGACAAGCGCAATGCCCTCTCCACTGCCCTGCGCAACGAGGTCGATGCCTGCCTGGCGGAGCTCGAGGCAGATGATGGCGTGAGCGTGGCTGTCATCACCGGTGCGGGCCCCGTCTTCTGCGCCGGCTTCGACCGCAACGAGTTCTTCC
Organism: Dehalococcoidia bacterium; assembly: GCA_034433815.1. Taxonomy (GTDB): domain Bacteria; phylum Chloroflexota; class Dehalococcoidia; order SM23-28-2; family RBG-16-64-32; genus DAOUAG01. The sequence continues at coordinate 17,805 of DAOUAG010000123.1, forward strand.
AGAGGGAGCCGGAGCAGCTACGGGCCTTCATCGACTCCACCGATCGCTTCCATCTGAGGCTGATGAACTTCCCCAAGCCGTTGGTGGCGGCCATTAACGGGCCGGCCCTGGGCGGGGGCCTGGACCTGGCGGCCCTGTGCGACGTGCGGGTCGCGGCAGATACGGCGGCCTTCGCTCACCCCGAGATCAAGTTCGGGGCTCCTACCCTCTACGGTCCCCTGGCCGAGATCATCGGCGGGGGCCTGGCGCGGGACCTCTGCCTCACGGGGCGCCGCATCGACGCCCAGGAGGCCCTGCGCATCGGCCTGGTGAGCGCCGTGGTGCCGGCGGACAAGCTGCTGGAGGAGGCTGTGGCCGTGGCCCGCGGCATTGCCGAGGCGCCCCTGGCCACCCTGAAGCGCGTAAAGGGCATGATCATCGCCCGCTACTGCTGGCGCTACGCTACCGGCGAAGACTTCTTCGCGGGCCTTCAGGCGTGAGACCGTGGGCGTTCTGGACGGCATCCGGATCGTTGACCTCAGCATCGGGCAGATGGGGCCCGCTGCCACGGCTCTGCTGGCCGCCTTCGGCGCAGAGGTCATCAAGGTGGAGTCCCGCCGGGGCGACCCGGGCCGCGGCGTCGAGATCCAGCCGGACGGCCGTTCAGCCTTCTTCATCACCCACAACCGGGGCAAGAAAAGCATCGCTCTGAACCTGCGCCACCCAGCGGGGCGCGAGGTTGCCTTGCGCCTGGCCGAAAGGAGCGACGTGTTCGTCCAGAGCTGGACGCCGGGCACGGTGGAGCGGCTGGGGCTGGACTATCCCTCGGTGGCGGCCCGCAGGCCGGATATCGTTTACGCCTCGGCGACCGGGTTCGGCCTTTCGGGCCCCCGCGCTGCCCTGCCCGCCATGGATATGGTGGCACAGGGCGTGGGCGGCCTGATGATGGCCAACGCAGGCGGCGAGGGCGAGCCTGTGGCTACAGGCCCAACCGTGGCCGACCAGACGGGCGCCTTCCTTTTGGCCCTTGGGATCATGCTGGCCCTCTTCCACCGCCAGCGCACTGGCCAGGGCCAGCAGGTGGACGCCTCGCTCCTAGGAGGGATGGTAGCCCTCCAGGGGTGGCACATCGCCCACTACCTCATGACAGGGCAGATGGCCCTCATGTCTTCCCATCGCGCCCGGCGCAGCCCCCTCTTCACCTTCTACCGGGCCAGCGATGGCTGGTTCACCATCGCCATTATCGACCCGCGCCAGTGGCCCGAGCTCTGCCGGAGCGTGGGGGCCCCCACCCTCGCCGAGGACCCGCGTTTTGCAGAGACGGCTGCTCGCAACCAGCACGCGGCGGAGCTCATCGCGCTGCTGGACGGTCTGTTCGCCCAGCAACCGCGCGGGCACTGGCTCCCACTCCTCGAGCAGGCCGGGATCCCCTGCGGGCCCGTGCAGGACTACCGGGAGCTGGCCGAAGACGAGCAGGTCCTGGCCAACGGGTACATCGTCCGGACAGGCGATGGGCTGGCGCCCGGATTGCCGCTGGGCCTGAGCGCCACGCCCGGGCGCTTGGAGCCCGCGCCCGAGCTGGGGCAACACACGGAGCAGGTGCTGGAGGATCTGGGCTACTCGTGGGAGCAGATCAGGGAGCTCCGGGAGGAGCAGGTGATCCTATGAAGGGGTCGATCCCTGCGCGCGGCGTCCGGTAGGTCGAGGGGAGGTTCCTATGCCGGATTTCGGTTTCTCCGAAGACGAAGAACGGTTCCGGGGGATGGTGCGCGACTTCGCTGAGCGAGAGCTGAAACCGTTGCGCCAACGCTGGGACGAGAACCGGGAGTACCCCTTCGAGCAGATGCGTAAGCTCCTGGCTTCGGGCATACCTGAGGAAGCCAGGCGCATCGGCCCGACGCATGTGCTCAGGGGAATTTTCGCCGAGGAGATCGCCAGGGCGGACTTCAACTGCGTTTACCCGCTACTCCCCCTCTGGGCGGGGCCGGATCCAGCGCCTGGGGGTCTCGGCCTGCCGCCGGACGTCGCCGGCGAGGTGGCGCGAGGTGAGAAACTTCAGGCGCTGGCTATAACCGAAGCCGATACCGGCTCGGACGCCGGTCACATCCGAACCACTGCGGTGCGGGACGGTGACGAGTGGGTTCTTAACGGCGAGAAGAACACCGTGTCCACGCTGAACGCCGATTACTTCCTGGTGTTCGCTCGGACAGGGCCTCCGGAGGAGGGCGCCCGGGCCGTGAGTGGCTTTCTGGTGCCACGGGATGCTGCCGGCGTATCGGTCTCGGAGCCCTACCGTGATATGGGGAACAGGGCCACGCCTCGGGGGATCTTGACGCTGAGGGACGTCCGGGTGCCGGCAGCCAACCGTCTTAGCGGGGACCCTGATGTTGGCCCCTCGGGTTTCGCCCACATAGGCAGCATTCTTGATACGAACCGTGCCATCATCGGACTGATCTGCTTGGGCGCTGCCCAGGCTTCTGTGGAGGAAACGGTGGATTACGCCAAGAGGAGGGTTGTCTACGGCCAGCCCATCTCCAGGTACCAGGGGGTCGCCTTTCCGCTGGTGGAGGCGTACACCCTCATCGAGGCCGCCCGGCTGCTCTGCTACAAGACGTTGTGGATGGCGGATAAGGGTCTGCGGCACACCACGGAGGGGGCGATGATCAAGTGGTGGGTGCCGCGTCTGGCGGGCGACATCATCCGCGAGTGCCTTACGCTGCATGGTCATCTGGGCTACACGCAAGACCTGCCTTTCGAGCAACGTTTGCGGGATGTGCTGGGCTGGGAGATCGGGGATGGCACGGCACAGATCTGCAAGCTGATCGTGGCGCGCGCTCTCTTCGGGAGAGAGGCGGCGCCGATGTGACTGACCGGCGCGAACGCAAACCTTGGAGTCTTTCCATGGGTTCGGAAAGCCAGGACAGGCTGGGCGGCTCGTCCAGCCAAGGAGGTTGTTATGGGCTTCGATAACTTGCTTTGGGAGAAGGACGGCCCCATCCTCACCGTCACGATAAACCGTCCCCACCGCCTCAACGCCCTGAACGAGGAGACCGTCAACGAGCTCATCGAGGCGATGGACCGCGCGGGCGCCGATCCGGAGGTGCGGGTAGTGGTGCTCACGGGCGCCGGCAACGCCTTCTGCGCCGGGGCCGATCTCAGGGACGCGCCGGAGATGACGCCCGAGGTGACCTATCGGCTCGTCGTTCTCTATCTGGACCTGATCCGGGCCATCAGGCGCGTCGAAAAGCCGGTGGTGGCTCGCATCAACGGCGTGGCCATCGGCGGAGGCTGCTGCGTGGCCATGGCCAGCGACATCCGTATCGCCAGCCAAGAGGCGAAATTCATGCTGGCCTTCATCAACATCGGCATCAGCGCCGCCGACATGGGCGCTACCTATCTGCTACCCCGCATCGTCGGCCTGGGGCGTGCTGCCGAACTCCTGATGACGGGGGAGACATTGACGGCCGCCGAGGCCGAACGCATCGGACTCGTGAACCGGGTCGTCCCTCCCGGGGAGCTGGACTCGGCGGTTCGAGACCTGTGTGCCAGGCTGGCGTCGAGGCCGCCCATGGGGCTGGCCTTCACTAAACGCGCGCTTTACAGCGGGCTGGACAAGAGTTGGGACGCGGAGCTGGAGTTCGAGACCCTAGCGCAGGTGCGCTGCATCCTTTCCGAGGATTTCGAAGAGGGGCGACGGGCCTTCCTGGAGAAGCGCGAGCCGCGGTTCGTGGGGAGGTGAGGTGTGGACTTCGAATTCAGCGAGGAACAACGCATCTTCCGCGAAGCCATCAGAAACTTCGCCAGCAAGGAGATCGCCCCAGTTGCCAGGGAGTGTGATGAGCGAGGGGAGTTCCCGCCCGATCTCTTTCGCCGGTTGGGGGAGCTGGGCTACCTGGGGGTGCGCTTCCCGGCGGAGTACGGCGGGTCAGCGGCCGGACTGGTGAGCGGGGCCATCATGGCGGAGGAGATGGCCTACGTGTCGCCTGGAATCTTCCTCGGAGTGTACGTCCACGTCTACCTGGCCCTTGCCGCCATCTCCGCCTTCGGGACGGAGGCCCAGAAAGAAACCTACTTGCGGCCTGGGATCGCCGGCCAGAAGATCGGCGC
>DAOUAG010000124.1:0-5556 GCA_034433815.1 Dehalococcoidia bacterium
GGAGCCGAGCCCCGCCATCGAGACCTCGAAGGCGTTGCGGGTCCGCCGTTGGCAAAAGCGCGAAGACCCCTTCCGAGGGTTCGGATCGCCCCCCGGACGGTTCTAGCCCGCTGACTCCTCGTGGCCGATGCGGCGCCCGGGCGCCAACCTATCGCGCAGGAGCCGCTTCACCTCAGATGCGTCCGGCATCCGGCCCATCTCCCGGTTGCTGGCCACCGTCTCTCCATCCAGGCTCACCTGGAAGATGCCGCCAGACCCCGGAACCAGGGCCACCTCTCCCAGCTCCCCTTCGAAGGTGCTGAGGAGCTCTTCGGCCAGCCACGCCGCCCGCAACAGGAAGCGGCACTTGGTACAGTAGGTGATCTCTACCCTCGGCCCAGCCATACCTTCTCGCTAACGGGGCTGGAACGAATAATCGTGGTTGGCCAGGAGCGCCGCCACGTACACTGTGGCGACGCTGAGAAGCAACACCACGGCGCTGGCCACGATGGAGAAACGGCGCAGGCGCCGCCCCTCGGCCGTATCGGACGCGCCTTCCTCCGCTAGCCTCAACTGGCGCGGGCCGATGACCATCGTGTGCAGCGCCGTGAGGAGCACCATCGCCCCCACCAGCACCATCTTGAGGGTGAAGATGTGGAAGTAGCGGTAGTCTGGGTCGCCCAAACGGATGGGCGCGTCAGCCCCCTCCTGGAACAGGTTGGATATGCCCGTCAACACGATTACGGCCAGGGCGCCCCAACCCAGGTAGCCAAACCGGTAGATCACAAAGCGCATGATCCGCACCCGCGTGGCCCTATCGTCGATCAACCGCAGCGCCGGCGCCGTCACGGCGAACATGAACACCTGCGGGCCCAGCCAGACGGCCACGGCCACGATGTGTATCCATACAGTGATGGCATCGCTCACAACGGCAGCTCCTTCATGACGATGCCCTGATCCCGCTCGGGCCCGACGGAGACCAGCCACACCGGCGCCCCCAACACGCCCTCGATGTAGCGCACGTAGTCCTGGGCCTGCCGGGGCAGGTCCTCGAAGCGGCGCACGCCCGAGGTGTCCCGCTGCCAACCCGGCAGCTCCTCGTACACAGGCTCCGCCCGGGCCAGCGCCTGGGTGCTGGCCGGCATCGTCTTCACCACCTTGTCGCCTAGCCGGTAGGCGGTACACACCTTGATCGCCGGCAACTGATCCAGCACGTCTAGCCTGGTGATGGCTGCGGCCGTGATGCCGTTGATCCGGGCTGTGTAGGCCGCCGCCACCGCGTCGAACCAACCGCAGCGCCGCGGCCGGCCCGTCGTCGCCCCGTATTCGGGCCGGGGGCCGCCCTCGCGCAGGAGCGTACCCGTCTCGTCCAGGAGCTCCGTCGGCATGGGACCGTTGCCCACCCGCGTGTTGTACGCCTTGTACACCCCCAGTACCATCGCTATCTGCGTGGGCCCGATGCCGATGCCGATGGCGGCCCCCGCCGCCAGCGACGACGGGACCGACGACGTCACGTACCCGTAGGTTCCGATGTCCAGGTCCAGGAGCGAGCCCTGGGCTCCCTCCAGGAGCACCGTCTCCCCCCTGGCCAGCGCCTCCTGCACCAGGGCGCTGGTATCCGTCACGAAGGGCGCCAGTTTGCGCCCGTATTCGGCATACTGCGCCCGTACTTCCTCAAAGGAGACGGGCTCTGCCCCGTACAGCTTCTCCAGAACGGCGTTCTTATAGGGCACCAGGAAGGCCAGCACGGCGTCCAGGGCCTCGGGGTCCAGGAGGTCCGCCATTCGCAGCCCTGCCCTCGCCACCTTGTCCACGAAGGCCGGGCCCACACCGCGCCCGGTGGTTCCGATGGCGCCCTTTCCGCGCAGCGCCTCGTCCAACTTATCGATGAGCCGGTGCCAGGGCATCAACACATGGGCGCGGTCGCTGACGAAGAGGCGGCCGCGCACAGCGACGCCGCGGCTCTCCAGCTCCGCGATCTCCTGCAAGAGCCCGGCCGGGTCCACGACAACCCCGTTGCCGATGACGCAGCGCTTGTCCGGGTAGAAGATGCCAGCCGGTATTAGGTGCAGGGCGAACTCCCCCAGCTCGTTGATGACCGTGTGGCCAGCGTTATTGCCGGCCGAGTAGCGGGCTACGATCTGAGCCTTCCGGGCCAGGAGGTCGACGACCCGGCCCTTCCCCTCATCCCCCCACTGGCCGCCTACGACAACTATGGCTGACATAGATAGAGGGCCGCTCTACGGCCCCTCCTTTCGATGGTCTGATCCCGTTTGGCAGTATAAGAGAGCCCCCATAAACGGGCAAGGCCGAGGGACGGCGGACGCCCCCGCGGCCACCCTTGAGCCGCCCGCCGCGGGGCAGATAGAATGCCATCATCGCACCCCGCTCGATAGCTAGCAGAGGAGCTATGGCCTCTCGCCTCGCTTCGCCAGCCTCCGGCCCCAGGGGCCGTCATCGCTTCAGCCGGCGCGACCTGCTGGAGGCCGCCCTGGTGGCCATCGCGTTCCTCCTGTACTTCGGCGTTCGCGGCGCTGTCATCGACCGACCGGAGGCAGCCTACTGGCACGCCCGCGATATCATCGACTTCCAGCGGGCCCTGGGGTTCTTCTGGGAGGACAACCTCAACTCCTGGGCGGCGGACCACCGCTTCTGGGCCCAGGTGATGAACGTCATCTACTTCTATCTCCACTTCCCCCTCATCATCGCCTTCGGCATCTGGCTCTACTTCTTCCGGCGCCACAAATACACCCTGGCGCGCGATGCCTTCTTGGCCTCCGGGGCCATGGCTCTCGTGGTCTATTGGCTCTATCCGGTGGCCCCGCCGCGGGAGCTACCCTCGCTGGCCGCCCAGTTCGATCCGGAGGCACCCTCTTACGTTCGCGGGTTCCTGGACACGATGAAGGAGTACCTGGGCTATGCCTACGACACGCAGTCGACGCGGGCCTTCGTCAACCCCTACGCCGCCATGCCCAGCCTGCACCTGGGCTGGGACCTCCTGCTGGGCGGCGTCATCGTCTGGGCCTTCTGGGGCGAGCGTTGGCTATGGGTCATGGCGCCCATCGGCGTCTTCCTGCCCCTCTCGCAGGTGTTCTCCATTACGATGACCGCCAACCACTTCTTTAGCGACGCCCTGGCCGGGGCCTTGGTAGCGCTGGCTGGCGCCGGCGTTGCCCTGGCCCTCGATCGCTGGTTATACCCGCGCCTGAGCGCCTGGCTGCGGCGCAGCGCCCATCCGTCGCTCCGGCGGCTCATCTGGCCCGAAGAGGCGGCCGCCGGCGACGCCGCTGGGATCCCCCAGGGTTGACGCCAGCAGCCAACGCGGCGCCGGGCGCAGGCCTAGGGGCCGAAATCATACGGGCCGAACAATGCAAACAGGCTCCCCGCCAGGTCCGCCGTTTCCGTCTCCACCCGGCCGTCCGGGTACTGGATCGTAATCGTAATCGGCACTGTGGCGGGCGGGTCAGGGTAGTTATTGGGATCGCGGACGCAGTAGCCCCAGTAGTAGACGGCGATGTACTGTGCGTCCGCCGTCACTCCCTCGATGGCCTCGGACCACTCTACCACCGGGGGCGTGTCGCATTCGCCACTAGCCCCGTACCAGCCGAGACCGCAGCCCCCACCACAATCGAAGCCGGGTTGGCCCTGCTGCGCCCTGACTTCGTCCAGGTTCGACGCCGCCTCCGGAAGAACCCAGACGTCCACGCCAACGTCAGCCACTGTCTGGTCCCATGTCAGCGTCACGCTGGCGCAACCCGTGCTTACCGTCAGCACCGGCGGCTCCGACGGCACTAGATTGCTCTTCGCCGCCCAGTCGCTGTTGCTGAAGATGAGAACGAGCTCCTCTACCAGGTGGCCCGACGAGTCGCGGCAGAAGGAAGAGACCTCTCGGTCGGTCCAATCCAGGGGCCCCTGCCACTGCCCATCCACCTTCGCCAGCGCCTGCACCGCGGCGTGGGACGCCCCAACAAGCGTGTTCTTGAACGTCACCCCCTTGATCCGGTCATCGGTGAAGGTGAACCGCCGGTAGTTCGCCGCCATATGTTCGACGCTGACCGTCAACTCCAGCGACCGGTTCAGGGTCGCGGCGCCCATGTCCACATCCTCCGCCGTGATGGAGTCCGCCAGGGTCTGCGTCAACCCGTCCCACTGCGCAAAGCAGTCGGAAGGCGGCGCGTTCCACAGGCACGCGGCGAAGGCCGGCCAGCGCTCTTCGAACCCGCCGGGTATCGCCTCGTTGATGGCCTGTAGGCTCCCGTACTGCGCCGCTTTGTTCCAGATGGTTCGAACGATCTGCTCGGAGTCGTAGAACTTCGTCAGGTACTGGAAGAACAGGTACGCGCCGTACTCGTGCGCGTCGTCAGCCGTCTCGAGCGGCAAGCCCGGCGCGCCCATGTACCAGGCTGCGGTGGGGTGCTCCCAGTTCACCGCAGGATATACGTAATCGGCCGCCCACTGCGCGGTCGCTTCCCCCAGCCAGTTGTAGCCGCCGCCGGCCTGGTAGACGCAACCCTGGGCAACGTCGAACCCCCACTGGAGGACGTGCATAAACTCATGCGCCAGCGTGGAGAGGCTCTCTCCCCGCTTAAGGTTGATGTAGGCGGGTGTCTTTTCGCATCCGGGATTCGGGTGGTCGATCGCCATGGACCTTGTGGTGTCCACCAGGTAGATGTCCACTCGGCCGTCCCCGCCGTCGTAGGGAGACCCGGCGTCGGAAAGGGGCTGCCCCATAAGCGCAGTGAGGGGCGGCCAGATGCTGCTGTCCATGGCCGTCGCGATGGCCTCTGCCTGCGCCTCGTCCTGTGGATATTGCGTCTGCCACCAGACCCGCACGTCGGCGACGGACGCATCGCGGCAGTCCCAGCCGTCGGGCGCCACCGAGCATGTCGACAGGCCATGGCCATCGCCGGCCGGCGCCCCCGCAGCCTGGGCGCCCATCCAGCTGTCTTCGTAGACCGGCGGAATAAGGAACGGTTGCAGGAGAGATCGCGCCTGCGGCGACACCGAATCGAGCATCGATTGCACTATGGGCACACCACCGTCCGGCGGCCCGCCCGAGTCGTCGCCCCGGTACTGCGGCGGCAGACGGTCGTCGCCGAAGGTGGCGTACACGTGGTAGATCAGCGCCGTCTCGCTGTCGATCTTCCCTTCGGCCAGCGCCTGGTCGATCAGGTCATCGCTCGATGGCGGCGGACCCAGAGGGTCGCCGATGGGGGTGCACCCCTGCGCCGGCGTGTTGGAAAGCCCCGCCACGTGCCGCAGGATCTTCAACGCGTCCACGGCGTCCTTGTCCCCGTCGCAGTCGACATCCCCCGCCGCTTGCATGCACGCCGCGTTGGTAGGAAGCCCCGCCGTGAGCCGCAGGATCTTCAGCGCGTCCACGGAATCCACCGTTCCCCCGCAGTCGACGTCGCCCATCAGCCCGGGCCCTTGGGCCTCGACGGCTGGCAGCGTGTGGGTCACGGGAGGCGGCAGGATTAGCAGCGCGGCCGCCGCTGCCACGGCAACCGCCATAAGGCGAAGTTTGGCGGTTATGCTCACAACTGCGTAAAGTTTAGGGGAATGAGGGTCTGGCGA
>DAOUAG010000125.1:0-2924 GCA_034433815.1 Dehalococcoidia bacterium
CGGGTGCTGACGGGGGCGGGGGCCACCTTCCCCTATCCGCTGTACTCCAAGTATTTCGACGTGTACGGGCGGGAGAAGGGGGTCCGGGTCAACTACCAGTCGATCGGCAGCGGTGGCGGGATACGGCAGATAACCGAGCAGACGGTGGACTTTGGCGCCAGCGACGGCCCCATGACCGACGAGCAGCTGGCCAAGGCGCCGGGCGCCATCCTCCACATCCCCACGGCCCTGGGCGCCGTGGTGCCCACCTACAACATGCCGGGCAACGTGACGGTGCGCTTCACCGGGCCGGTGCTGGCCGACATCTTCCTGGGCAAGATCAAGAAATGGAACGATCCGCGGCTCCAGGAGCTGAACCCCGGCCTGCAGCTTCCGGCCAAGGACATCGTGGTGGTCCACCGCTCGGATGGGAGCGGCACCACCTACATCTGGGTCGACTACCTGAGCAAGGTCAGCAGGGAGTGGGCGGAGCGGGTGGGGCGCGGCACCGCGGTCCAGTGGCCTACGGGGCTGGGCGGCAAGGGCAACGAGGGCGTGGCCGGCCTCGTCAAGCGGACGCCGGGCGCCCTCGGATACGTGGAGCTTATCTACGCCCTAGAGAACAACCTGGACTACGGCGCCGTGCAGAACAGGGCCGGTGAATTCGTCAAGGCCGACCTGGCCTCCGTCTCCCGGGCCGCCGCCGGCGCCGTGGACGACATGCCCGCGGACCTGCGGGTCTCCATCACCGACTCGCCGGGCAAGGGCGCTTACCCCGTCAGCGGCTTCACCTACTTGTTGATCTACGCGGACCAGAAGGACGAGGCCAAGGGCCGGGCAGTGGCCAACCTGGCCTGGTGGGTCACCCACGAGGGCCAGCGGTACAACGAGGGCCTCAAGTACGGCCGCCTGCCGGCCGAGATCATGCCCAAGGTGGAGGCGCGCCTGGCGCTCATAAAGTACAGGGGCCGGGCCCTCCTGCCCCAAGCGGTGGGAAGCGCTGGCGGAGGCGCGGTGACGCTGGTGGTCGGCAGGCGCGAGGCCGACGTGAGGGGCCGAAAGACCACCCTGGAGGCGGCCCCCTACATCGCCGCCGGTCGCGCCATGGTGCCGGTGCGCCTCATCGCCGAGGCTCTGGGTGCCAAGGTGGAGTGGGTGGCCGCGCGGCGGGCCGTGGTGGTCCGGGACGGGGACCGCACGGTGGAGCTCATGGTCGGGCAGAGGACGGGACAGGTGCAAGCGGGCGGCGCGCCCCGGACCGTGTCCCTGGAGGCGCCGGCGGCCATCGTGGCCGGGCGGACCTTCGTGCCGGTGCGCTTCGTGAGCGAGGCGCTGGGCTACAAGGTGGTCTGGAACGCCGGGACGCGCTCAGTGGTGATCTCGCGGTGAGCGACCGCATTTTCCGGCTGGTGCTGGGGGCGGGCGGGGCCGTGGTGGCCCTGCTCGCCCTTCACCTTTTCTACGTGCTCGCACGGGCGGCATGGCCGTCCCTGGCCCGGTTCGGACCGGGTTTCCTGACGGGACAGGCCTGGGACCCGGTGGCCGGCGACTTTGGCGCCCTCCCCCTCATCTGGGGGACCATGGTCTCGTCGGTGCTGGCGTGCCTGGTGGCGGTGCCCCTGGCCCTGGGCATCGCCGTGTACCTCTCGGAGCTGGCGCCGCCCGCCGTGCGGGGCATCGTCGGGTTCCTCGTGGAACTGGTGGCGGCGGTGCCGAGTGTGGTCATCGGCCTGTGGGGTCTCTTCGTGGTGGCGCCATGGCTGCTGGAACACGTGCAGGGTCCGCTGGCGGCGGCTCTCGGCTGGACGCCCTTCTTCGCGGGGCCGCCCCTGGGCGTGGGGATGTTGACGGCTGCTCTCATCCTGGCCTTCATGGTGATACCCATCATCAGCGCCGTGGCGCGGGAGGTGCTGGCGGCCGTGCCCCGGGAGCAGCGGGAGGCCATGCTGGCCCTTGGCGCCACCCGCTGGGAGACCATCCGCCTGGCCGTCATGAGGTACGGGCGGGCCGGGCTGGTGGGCGCCGTCATGCTGGGTTTCGGAAGGGCGCTGGGGGAGACCATGGCGGTGACCATGGTCATCGGCAACACGCCGCAGGTCTCCCTCTCCCTCCTAGCGCCGGCCCACACCCTGGCGTCGGTGCTGGCCAACGAGTTCACCGAGGCGGTGGAGGACCTGCACCTGGCGGCCCTCATGGAGGTGGGTGCGGTCCTCTTCGCCGTGACGATGCTGGTCAACGTGGTGGGTCGGCTGATGGTCTGGCGGCTGGTGCGGGCCGGAGCGGGGGGGATGAGGATATGACCGCGGGCGCGGCGAGGGGTGTGGCGGCGGACGCGGCGACGGAACTCGAGACGGCCGGGGCGGGCTTGGCCGTGCCGGCCGACTTCCGCCGGCGCATGGCGTGGGGGAGGCTGGCCGAGGCCGGGGCGGCGGGCAGCGCCGTCGTGGCGATCCTGCCCCTGGCATTGCTCCTGGGTTGGCTGGCGTTCCGGGGCGCGTCGGCCCTGGACCTGGCCTTCTTCACGGAGCTGCCCAAGCCGGTGGGGGAAACCGGCGGGGGCATGGCCAACGCCATCGCCGGCTCACTAGAAGTGCTGGCCCTGGCGGCCCTGGTGGCCGTGCCCCTGGGGATTCTCACCGGCGGTTTCCTGGTGGAGGTGGGAGGGGGGCTCCTGGGCGACACCGTCCGGTTCCTGTGCGATGTGCTGTCGGGGTTGCCGGCCATCGTCATGGGCGTTTACGTCTACGCCCTCCTGGTCCAGAGCACCAAGCACTTTTCGGCCGCGGCAGGTGCCCTGTCCCTGGCCATCATCATGTTGCCCATCGTGGCCCGGACGGTGGAGGAGATGCTGCGGCTCGTGCCGGCCTCGCTGCGGGAGGCAGCCCTGGCCCTCGGCGCCACCCGCTGGAAGGCCTTTGTTTACGTGGCGCTGCCGGCCGCACGGG
>DAOUAG010000126.1:0-8492 GCA_034433815.1 Dehalococcoidia bacterium
ACGTCCAGGGCGGACGTAGGCTCGTCAAGGATCAGAACCTTGGGATTCAGGGCCGTGGCGATGGCCAGCATCACCCGCTGGGACATGCCACCCGATAGCTGGAAGGGATAGCGCGCCGCGACGGCCTCTGGGTCGGGCAGCCCCATGCGCGCTAGCGCCTGGATCACCTGGCGCCTGGCCTCCCGCCGGGACACCGGCCGGTGGGTGGTGATGGCCTCCTCCACCTGGGTGCCCGCGGGCAATACAGGGTTGAGGCCGCTGGTGGGGTCCTGGAAGACGATGCCGATCTCCCGGCCCCTTACCTTGCGCAGCTCTTCCGACGGTAGCGACAGAAGCTCTATGCCGTCGAGCTCTATGCTGCCGCCTGTGATACGCCCGGGATGGGGGAGCAACCTGGGGATGCAAAGAGCAAGGGTGGACTTCCCGGACCCGCTCTCTCCCGTTATGGCCAGGGTGGAACCTCTGCGCAGCGAGAAGCTGACGCCGTTGAGGGCCGTAACCGTGCCCTCAGGGGTCAAGAACTCCGCCCGGAGACCGGTGACACGTAGGACGGGTGTATCCAAGGAACCTTCCCGGCGCGAAGGAGCGCGCCTTACGGGGGCTTCGGCGTCTTGACGCTACGATTATAGCAGGCGGAGGCGCCCCTGGGTGCTTCAGCTCATGGGGCGGATGGCGGCGATGACCTTGCCCTGGACCTCCACGTTGTCGGGGTCGGTGTAGATCGGCTCCATGGACTGGTTGGCCGGCTGTAGCCGCACACGGCCACCCTCCCGGTAGAACCTCTTGAGGGTGGCCTCCTGCTCTCGCTTCAGCCAGGCGGCCACCATCTCGCCGTCCTCGACGGCCCTGGTCGCCTGCAAGAGGACGATGTCACCATCGTTGACCAGGGCGTCGATCATGGACTGGCCCTTGACGCGCAGCGCGTAAACGTTTTCGCGGTCACCGATGAGGTCCGGTGATATCTCGATGGTCTCGGTCTGGTCGTAGCTCTGCCAGCTGTCGGCGCTGGGTACGGGGATCGGCTGGCCGGCGGCGATGGTGCCGATGATGGGCACCGGCACCACCCGCGGTCGCCGTCCCTTGGGATGGATCACCTCGATGGCCCGGGAGACCTCCCTGTCCCGGCGGATGTAGCCCAGCTTCTCCAGGATGCGCAGGTTGTAGTCGACGACGGAGGTGGAGCTGATATCGCAGGCTTCCTGAATCTGGCGGATGCTCGGGGGATAGTCGTGCTCGTCGATGAATTCCTGGATGAACTCGTAGATCGCCTTCTGCTTCGGTGAGAGGTCTCTCATGTCAGTTGCCCTCCCGGGGGCTAACCTCATTCAGTTTGGCTCCGGTGCCCCGTCATCTCTGGCCCTGGCTCCGCTAGGGTTGCGGAAGCGAACCTTTGTTCGCTAGAACGAAAGTCTAGAGACCATACGTTCGATTGTCAATAGGCGGACGTCACGGGTACAATTCCCAGCACCCGCCTCTGTTCCCAGAAAGGTTCGCAATGCCTGCAGGACTGGAAGACCTGAAGATGCCTATGGAGGAGCAGCCGGGGCCAAGGCGCGCCTTGGTCATCGCGGCGCATCCGGACGACTCGGAGTTCGGCGCGGGCGGCACCGTCGCCCTGTGGTCGAAGCAAGGATGGGAGTTCTACTACCTGGTGTGCACCGACGGCTCCAAAGGCTCCGACGATCCCGAGATGACCGCCGACAAGCTGATCCCTTTACGCAAAGAGGAGCAGCGGGCCGCCGCCCGGGTCCTGGGGGTAAAAGAGGTCTTTTTCCTCGACTACGTCGACGGCGAGCTGAAGTATACGCCCGAGCTGATGCGAGAGGTGGTGCGGTACATCCGCCGCCTCCAGCCTTGTGCCGTGTTCACGCACGACCCCAACCAGATCGTCCGCAACTCGTTCATCAACCATCCGGATCACCGCTGCGTCGGGGAGGTGGCCTTGGACGCCGTCTATCCCATCGCCCGCAACCGCCCGAGCTTCCCGGAGCTATTGGAAGAGGGGCTGGAACCCTTCAGCGTCAAAGAGGTCTTCATGTGGAGCAGCTCCGAAACCAACTTCGAGGTCGATATCACCTCTGTCATCGATCTCAAATTCCAGGCCCTGAGCCAGCATCGGAGCCAGATCGGAGATATGGAGCAGATGGCGGAGCGGCTGCGCCGCTTCTGGTCGGAGCCAGACGGCCGCTACGTAGAGCGTTTCCGTCGCATTCAACTCCCGTTCTGAGATGCTGATCGCCCGCTTTCGCTACGCCGGCCGCGACCAGTATGGGGTGCTGGAGGCGGGGAGCATGCACCCCCTGGATGGCGATCTATTCGGCCAGTACCGGGTCTTGCCGGAGGCTGTCCCCCTGGAGGAAGCCGCCATCCTGGCGCCGGTGCCCCGGCCCGGGAAGATCCTGGCCGCTGCCGTCAACTACCAGTCGCACGTGCCCACGGGCAAGGCCGTTTTGGGTCAGGAGGAGGCGCCCTCCGTGCCGCAACTGTTCCTGAAGCCGGCCTCATCAGTCATCGGGCCCGAGGAGACGATCGTGCTGCCGGTGGGAGCCAGGCGTGTGGACGCCGAGGGGGAGCTGGTGGCCGTCATAGGGAGGCGCTGCCGCAAGGTCGCGCCAGAAGAGGCCCTCGCCTATGTTCTTGGCTACACCTGCGGGAACGACGTTAGCGCCCGGCATTGGCAGCGGGATGACGTCCAGTGGTGGCGGGCAAAGGGCGCGGACACCTTCTCGCCCATCGGCCCGGTCATCGCCACCGGATTGGATCCTTCGCGGTTATATCTGCGCACGAGGGTCAACGGGAAGGAGGCGCAGGCGTCCAGCACGGCGGCTCTCATCTTCGGAGTGGCGGAGCTCGTGAGCTTCGCCTCGCAGGTCATGACGCTGGAGCCGGGCGATCTGGTGTTCACCGGGACCCCTGGGGAGCCCCCGCGGCTAGAACACGGGGATGTGGTTGAAGTGGAGATAGAGGGGATTGGAACGTTACGAAACCCGGTACTGCGGGAGAAAGAGTAGCAGGACAAGCCGAAGCGCCCGGCCGTACGGCGGCCCGGCGCGGCTTTCTGGCGCCTAGCGCTGCTCGCTGCGCCGCCCGGCCGGCGGCGACGTCGACAGGCGGTGAAGGAGCTTCTGCGCCTCGGCAGCGACGCCCAGATCTACGGCGTCGCAGTACGTGGAATAGATGGCCCTGTCTATGAGGTGGAGGCCATCCTCGTTAAGCTGGGCGGACTGCTCGGCGCGAAGCCGGAGCAGGCGGTCCAGCCGCCGCAAGAAGTGCATCTGAAGAGGCGAGTAAGACCCCTGGCTCTCTTTGAACGGAGAGAGCATATCCTCCATCCCTCCCATGGACTCTTGCATGTGACTCATCTCATCCGGCAGGTTCACCATGCAATCCTAGAATAGCCAGGGCGGGCGCCGGAGACAAGAGTGGGGCGTCAGGGCGGCGGTTAATATTCGGTTTATGCCGGCCGGTCCGGGGCGCCAAAATAGGGCGCCGCGGGTGCGGCGCCCCCGTAGGCATCCCCGGTGACGAGGGGGTTCTAGAGCCTGAGCTTACCGTGGGAAGGCTGCCGGCGGCGCTGGCGGTGCTCGCCAACCCCCTCGTTTTCCAGCTCTAGGGCTGCCGTGGCCCCGAACTCGTAAACGAAGCCGCAGGACAGGCACGTGCTGTAAGCGCCGTACCAGTCCTCCTCAAAGAGCATTGAGCCCTGACACCGCGGGCAGGCTCGCGGCGGAGCTGTCTGCATCACTCCACCTCCCTATGGCGAACAAAAAAAGAGGCCAAATATCAGTCTCCTGACGGTGGCCCTTTCGGAACGCCGCCGGGGTTAGTTGACGGGTTCGGGCCGAAAGGGTAGGCCCTACACCGGCCAGTCGGCGATTCACCCCTTTTCGTTTGCTCCCCCGGTCCCGGCAAAGCCAGGATTAGGCGCGTCACATTGTGACTTCAGTAACTATCCTAACCTGCCCGGCTCGCATTGTCAACAGCTCTAACCCCTTGGGCTCCGATTCAGAAGCGGCGTGGCGTCAGCCCGTCCAGTGCCTTTAATCTTTGCATGGGCGTTCTCCTTTCCCAGCCAAGAGATCTGCCTCTACCTCGAAAGGGTACCGCCCCTCCTTTTACACACCAAACGTTACGCTACCCCCGGCGTTCGCTAATTTGCCTCGCCTGAGAGGCGCTCCTATAATGTTCAACAACCTCTACTGAAGGGAGTGCCCCTCATGGCGACGCCGCATGCTTACTTCAAGCAGCAGTTCATGCCCTTGGCCGAGGCCAAGATCGGCATCATGACCCATGCCTTCAACTACGGCACGGCGGTATTTGAGGGGATCCGCGGCAACTGGAACGAGCAAGAGGAGGAGATCTACCTCTTCCGCGTGACGGAGCACTTCGAGCGCATGCGCAAGAGCTGCCGCATCATGCGCATCGATTTCCCTTACCAGAACGACGAGCTGATCTCCATCGCCACCAAGCTCGTGGCCATGTCCGGCTACCGGGAGGACGTCTACCTGCGCCCCCTGGCCTACAAGAGCTCTGAGGTGCTGGGGGTTCGCCTGCATGACCTGGAGTCGGATTTCCTGATGTTCATTGCGCCCTTCGGCCCCTACCTGGATCTGGAAAAGGGCGCCCGCTGTTGCACCTCGTCCTGGCGGCGGGTCGCCGACACGGGCATCCCCGCCCGTGCCAAGATCACAGGCATCTACGCCAACTCAGCCCTGGCCAAGACGGAGGCCCAGCTCAACGGCTTCGACGAGGCCATCATGCTGGACGACCGGGGCCACGTTTCCGAGGGCTCGGGCGAGAACATCTTCGTGGTGCAGGACGGGCGTCTCATTACGCCGCCGCCATCCTCCGACATCCTAGTGGGCATCACCCGGGACACCGTCATCACCCTGGCCCGGGAGGAGCTGGGGATCGAGACCGTCGAGCGGGACATCGACCGGACGGAGCTATACACGGCCGACGAGTGCTTCATGACCGGTACGGCGGCCCACGTCACGCCCGTGGTGGAGGTGGACCACCGGCCGGTGGGCGACGGCAAGATGGGCCCCATAACCGGGCAGCTCGTTCGGCTCTATTTCGACATCATCAGGGGGAAGAACCCCAAGTACGCGGCCTGGTGCACGCCTTGTTACTCAAGGGTCAAAGCCTAACCATAGAGCGCCCGTCCCGAGCCGTCGGCACCGGCGTCGGCGCTGGTCTCTCGGGCCTCGCTCTGGTACTGGCACTGGCGCTCCTAGTGAAGGCGGCTGGGTGGCAGATGGACTTTACCCAGTTTCTGGCCTTCGTTGGGGCAGGGGCGTTGCTGGTCTTGGCTGCGGTCTTCGCCTTCTGGGCCTACGGGTGCCTGAGCTTACGCTACCTTGTGGACCGCAGCGGCGTAACCATCGTTTGGGGCTTCGTGAGGCACTTCGTGCCGATGGACCAGATCACCGACATCTTACACGGCAGGAGCGAACACCGGCCGCGAGCGGGCGGTCTGGGCTGGCCGGGTTACCACATCGGCCCGGGCGAAGTGGAGGGGCTAGGCCCCGTGCTATTCTTCTCCACCCATCGCGGCCCTGAGGAGCTGGTGTACGTCCGCACCCAGCAGGTCACCTATGGCCTCAGCCCACGGGATCCCGTGCGCTTCTTGGCCGAAGCCCAGCGCTTCCTTGAGGCTAGAAAGCCAGAGGCAGCCCCGGCAGTGCAGAGGGGCGCCGTAGCGGCGCATCCCATCTGGGCCGATCGCATCGCCCAGGCGCTGGCCGTAG
This sequence comes from Dehalococcoidia bacterium, assembly GCA_034433815.1. Lineage (GTDB taxonomy): Bacteria > Chloroflexota > Dehalococcoidia > SM23-28-2 > RBG-16-64-32 > DAOUAG01. The sequence continues at coordinate 5,751 of DAOUAG010000126.1, forward strand.
GGGGGATAGTGCTCAACATCGCCCTTTGGGGTTTCGTTTTCGCCATCTATCCAAGCTTGAACAACGAGATTACCATCGAGTTTCCCCCCGTCGGACCCATCACCGAGCTCCAGCCGCGGGCCGAGTTCCTGAGGATACCGGCGGTGGCCACGGCCATCATGGCCCTGGATCTGGCCGCCGGCCTCGGTTTCCAATGGAAGGAGCGCGCCGCCGCCTACCTCCTCCTCAGCGGGGCCGCCTTCTTCCAGGCCGTCTTCTGGATCGCTGCTATAGTGGCCTGGGTCAACGCCTGAAGCCGGCGGGCCACTCGATACGTATCATGGACAGATGCGCCTCTTCCTAGTCCTAATAGCCCTTGCCCTAGCCTTGCTGGCGGCGGGCTGCGGCTCCTCGGCCGGCCCACGCCCCACCCTGGCGCCAGCATCCCCGTCGCCCGCGCCAACGGCTGCGCCGGCAACGGCCAGCGAGTCCGCCACCACACCGACAGCCACGGCGGCGGCCATGGGAGCGTACCTAGCGCTGGGGGACTCCCTCTCCTACGGCAACGGGGCCTCGGACCGGGAGAACACGGCCTTCGTACCGTTGGTGGCCAGGGGCCTCGGGGCCCGCGAGCTCATCAACCTCGGGGTGCCCGGGGACACCAGCGCCGACCTCCTGGCGGGGCCCCTGGACAGGGGGATCGCCGAGATACGGCAGCGAATCGCTGATGGTCTGCCTGGCAACGAAGTCTCCGTTATCACCCTGGAGATCGGCGGGAACGATCTCCTGAACCTCTATTTCGACCTGGTGATCCCCGGCATCTGCCCGAATCTGACGGAGGGGCTTGCCAACCCCAAGTGCGTCGCCGGGCTCCAGGCGGCTCTGGACGAATACCGGCCGAATCTGCGCGAGGCCCTGGCCCGGCTCACGGATGCGGCGCCCGGTGTTCCGGTGTTCCTGCTCACCATCTACAACCCGTTCTCGGGGGGCTCCCAGAACGTAGACGAGGTGGCGAAACTGGCGTTGGAGGGGGAGCCCGGCACGCCCTTCCCCGAGGGGCTTAACGATATCATCCGCACCGAGGGCGAGGCAGCAGGCGTGCATGTGGTGGACATCTACCCCCTCTTCCTGGGCAAGGCGTCGCAGTACATCTACCGCGACCTCATACACCCCAACGACTCCGGATACAAGGTGATGGCCGGCGCAGTGCTGGAGGCGATGCGGGCCGCTGGCCTGCCGTAAGGGCAGCGGTGCTACACTGTAGCCAGCCCCCTGTCGCTAGGAAAGACCAAGTGGGATGACATACGACGTCATCGTCGTCGGCGCCGGCCCGGCGGGCAGTACAGCGGCCAGGCTCCTGGCCCAGCGCGGGGCATCCGTGCTACTCCTGGACAAACGCTCCTTTCCCCGGGACAAACCCTGCGGCGGGGGCGTCACTGTGCGAGCCGCTTCCCTGCAAGACGTCGACCTGGCCCCTGTCATCGAGCGCACGATCTACGGCGCCACCTTCTCGCTGCGTTTGGGTCCGGCCTTCCGCAAGCGCTACCACCTGCCCCTCACCTACATGACCCAGCGTTCACGTCTCGATGCCTTCCTCGCTGAGAGGGCGGCGGAGGCCGGGGCCATCTTCCACGATGGGGAGGCGCTGCGCGACGTCGACATCCGCGACGGGCGATCGCCCGGGGTCATAGTGCGTACGGAGGGTGGTACGTACGCCGCGCGAGTCCTCATAGGGGCAGACGGGGCGAACAGCCAGGTAAGGATGGCCCTGGCTCTGCCCCCCTGGAGAGAGGAGGCCGTCGCCCTGGAGGGAGAGCTGCGGCTAAAGGGCGGCGTGCCTTCCGAGTGGCAAGACCATGTGGGCTTGGACGTCGGTGGGCTGGCAGGAGGCTACGGCTGGATCTTCCCCAAAGGGGATCACCTGAACATCGGCGTGGGCGGCTGGAAGTACGCCGCCTTCACCCTCCGGCCCAAGCTGGCGCAGCTCTGCCGGCGCTACGGCTTCGATCCTGCGGCGCTGGAGGGGGTGCGAGGACACCATCTGCCGCTGCGCCGCGGGGGCGCCGCCATCGCCCGGGGCCCAGCGGCTTTGGTGGGCGATGCCGCCGGCCTAGTAGACCCCCTCTCCGGCGAAGGGATCCATATGGCCTTCGCCAGTGCCCGCCTGGCGTCGGAAACGGCGCTAGCCTGCCTCGGCGGCGAACGACGGGACATGACGGCCTACCAAGAGGCGGTGGACGTGCAACTGCAACCCGATCTGGACGCATCGGGCCGGCTGCAAGAGATCCTACACTTCGCTCCGCCCCCGTACCTAGCCCTCATGCGCCGCAGCGATAGGTTCTGGCGGCTGTTCTGCCACGTCATCAGGGGAGAGATAACGTACACGGACTTCATGCGCATGATCGGCCCCCTAAGACACGTGGTTGGTTTCTTCGCAGAGGTGGCCCGGCGGCGGCGCCTGGAACGGGCCGCCGCGGGGGCGCGGCTCATCGAGGCCGAGTCGCGCCGCCGCGCCTGAGATGCGGAGGAACGGGCGTTCCGTATCGGCCGCCTTGCCAGTGATGGCGGCCGCCCTCCTGGTACCTGCCGCGGTCCTGGCGTCGGCCCTGGCCTGCTCCGGTCCGGCTGCGCCGCCCGCGGCCAGCGGTGAGGCCAGGACTGCGGTTCTGATCTTCAACCCCGGCAACAACCGCGAGTCGGCCCTTCTCGTGGAAGTGGCCTCGACGCCAGAAGAGCGGCGCCGCGGCCTCATGTTCCGCCAGT
>DAOUAG010000127.1:0-5663 GCA_034433815.1 Dehalococcoidia bacterium
CGGCGTCGGTGTTTCCGCTACGAAGCTCCCCGCTTGCAGAAAGACATTGGCGTCCAAGATGGCATCGCTGCCGTCAGCTATGGCCAGCTTCATATGGTTTTGCCCGCCGGCGTTAACCTTCGCCTGACAAGTGAGAACTGTCGTCAGGCCGTCCATCCCGGTATCCAGGTTTCCACCGTCGTCCAGGTCGTTATTACGGTATAGCTGCGGGTTCTCCTTGGGACTACTGCCGAAAGGGTTCCCGTTGTTGATGGAGTTGACGGAGACGGGGGCCCCGCCCACTGTCGCGCAGTTGTGACCGTTTACGAAGAAAGCGAAGACGTCGTTGAACTCCGAATGCACGAACTCGTTGTACTCCTCCGAGGCGAAGACGTAGTTGAACGTCACGCTGCTGCCAGACGGGACGAAATCGAACTCCAGGACAGCAGCGTCGAAGGTCTCGAATCCGGCCAGGGTAGTTAGATCAGCATCACCTGGGGTGTCGTTAACCGCCGTGGCCCCGTCATCGCTATTCGGACCGATGACGTTGGCTATGTCACCCGAGCTGAGAACGATGCCCGAACTGAAGCCAACGATGTTGCAGGCATCGGCAAACCGTCCGGCGGCCACCCGGGCAGCCGCGTAGGTCACATTGGAGATGGCGATGCCACTGCCAACGAGCTGGCTTGCCAGGTCCTGGGCCGTTACGCCCTGGCCCAGACTGGTGGTCTCGATGCAGGTGGCGGCAGCGGGCCCAGGACCCGCGCCGCGCGCCGGTTGCGCACTGCGTCCCCAACCCGTCGTGGCCAAGCCCACCAATAGAGCAACAACTATGGCTGCTATGAGTAGGGTCACGCCGGTTCGAGTTAGTGACATGGGACGCCCGCCAAGGACAATGACGCCATTCTACACTGCCCGCCGCCCTTTGCATAGGCCACCGTCCTGCCGGCTCTACGGTCGCCCAACGTTTGCTAACTTTTTCCGTTGCTGTGCTGTAGGGCTAGCGACCCCACTGGCCCTAGCGTGCGGGGGGCCAGAAGCCCGTTAGCCCAGCACGAGTTCAGCGATGGGGCGCAGCATGGGCGCCGGGCCAGCCACGATCATCGTGGTCAAAACGGTCTTCTTCCACTCCTGAAGCTCGTCCTTGATCTTGCCCGGCGGACCCACCAAAGCTGTGTCCTCCACCATCCTGGTGGGAACAGCCGCGATGGCTTCCTTCTTCTTGCCATCCAAGTACAGGTCCTGAATCTTGCGGCACTCCCCTTCGTAGCCCATGCGGGCGAAGACGTTCAGGTGGAAGTTCATCTCCCGCGCGCCCATGCCGCCGATGTACAAAGCCAACATGGGGCGTATGAAGTCCGCCGCGGCCTCGACGTCCGGGTGGATGACGATGGGCACTGTACAGGCCACCTCGAACTCCTCCGGGCGGCGCCTGGCGTTGGGCCGCGCGAAACCCTCGGCCAGGGCCTCCCGGTAGAACTTGTCGCTCTTGGGCGAGAAGAAGATGGGCAGCCAGCCGTCGGCGATCTCGGCTGCCAGGGCCACGTTCTTGGGGCCCTCTGCTCCCAGGAAGATCGGTATGTCCTTGCGCAACGGGTGCACGATGGACTTAAGCGGCTTGCCGAGCCCGGTACCGCCGGGATATGGGATCTGGTATTGCTTCCCGTGAAACTCCAGCGGACCCTCACGGGCGATGACGCGGCGGATGATTTCTACGTACTCGCGGGTGCGTTCGAGGGGGCGCGAATACGGCTGTCCGTACCACCCTTCGACGACCTGCGGGCCAGAGGCGCCCAGGCCCAGGATGAACCGCCCGCCCGAGAGGTGATCCATCGTTATGGCGGCCATGGCCATGGCCGTAGGGGTCCGCGCCGAGATCTGGGCGATGGCGGTGCCCAGGCGGACACGCGAGGTCTTGGACCCCCACCAGGCCAGGGGCGTAAGGCAGTCCGAGCCGTAGGCCTCGGCCGTCCAGATGGAGTCGAACCCCAGCCGTTCAGCCTCGGCGATGGCATCCTCCACCCCCTGGGGCGGCCCCGACTGCCAGTAGCCCACCATGAGTCCCAGCTTCACAGTCCGCCTCCTACTCCGGCGCCCCTTGGCTGCGCCGCGCTAACAAGATCGTCCACTCGCTCTCCTGGAGCACATCGCCCTTCTGGTTGGACAGGAAGTATTGAAAGCGCACCAGCCCCCTGTCCGGGTGTTTGGTGGGCCGCTTTTCGGCCACCACCAGCCGTGCGCGCACGGTATCGCCCACGAAGACGGGGCCCTTGTATCGCACCGTCATCTCCAGGAAGGCCCGCCCCGTGCGGTTGAAAAGGTTGAGCTGGGCAAGAAGGCCGTGTCCTATGGCCACGGCCATGAGCCCCGGGGGTATGCGGGTCTTGAAGATGGAGTGCTCCTTCGCGAACTCCTCATCACAGTGGATGGGGGTCCAGTCCCCTGTTAGATAGGACCACATCACCATGTCGGTCTCGGTGATGGTGCGTCCCGGGCTATCGAAGGCGTCGCCTATCTCGATGTCCTCGAAGAAGAGGCCAGGGCCGGAAACGGGTTGCGGGCCGCCTGTAGACATGCTCGAGGGCCGCCGGTCAGATGATCTCCAGCTCCCTTAGCTTCTCCTCCGGCACTACCCCGTTGCGCCAGCCACGCTCGGCGTAGTACTCCTCCAGCATCTGCGGCAACTCGCAGATGTGGCCGGCGGAGGACCCGCTCTTGGACGGCTCCTTGAGGAAGCGCTCTGGCAGGTAGTCGGAGCCCTCGCCTATGCCGCAGAGGTTGTTGTAGTAGCGCTCGAGGTTGGAGATGCGCTCGCCGATACGCAGCAGGCCATCGGCGTCCATCGGCACGCCGGTGACGGCCGAGTACTGGGCCGCAAAGTGCTCCATGTTCTCAGAGAAGGTGGCGAACTTGCAGATGTCCAGGGAATCCGAAACGGCGTGGATGTCCTGGAGGATCTTGACCACCTTGCCCTTGCCCTGCCAGTCCAGGGCGACCGTGCGATAGGGGATGCCGCCGATCTCGCTGGTGAAGGAGTAGCCCCGCAGGTGGCAAGCGCCGCGGTTGCTGGTGGCGAAGACGACGCCCATGCCCTTGAGGCCCCTGGGGTCGTAGCCGGACATCGCCTGCCCCTTCACCTCCATCGCGATGCTGGGGTCGCCGAAGGCCTTGGCGGCTCGGGCCACCCCCTCCGCCAGCGTGTTCCCCAAGCCCTCGCGCAGGGCCGTCTTGTGCACCAGCTCCACCATCTTGCGGGCATCGCCCCAGGGGATCCGCTCTACGATCAGCTCCTTCTCGCTGGCCTCCATGGCCGTCGCCAGGACGGCTCCCATTTCGATGGTGTCCATCCCGTAGTCGTTGCAGAGGTTGCTCAGGTAAGCGATGGCGTCCAGATTATCGTTGGCGCAGTAGGCGCCGAAGCCCCAAGCGTTCTCGTACTCCAGGCTTTCCATGTGCACGTGGAACTCGCCGGGGCCCGTCTCCACCTCCTTCTTGCAGGCGACGGGGCAGGCGTGGCACGTCGGGTCCGCCACGAGGATCGTCTCTTTGACCTTTTGGCCGTTTATGTTCACTTGGCCGGCGAAGGTGCTCTCCTGGCCGTTCTTGGTGGGCAGGGCGCCCAGCATGTTGAGAAAGGCCATGCCGCTGTTGGTGCCCAGGACGGAGAGGGCCCCCTTGCCCGGCGCGGTGGCCGGACCCTCCGTCAGAGCCTTGAGGGCAGCTTGGCGAGCCGTCTTGAAGGCCGCCGGGTCGGCTGGCGCCGGAGGGTTCTTGGCCGCCTTGATGACCACCGCCTTCAACCGCTTGGCGCCTCCCACGCAGCCGGTGCCGCCACGGCCCGACGCACGATCGTTCTCGTTCACCCAGGCCGCAAATCGCACCAGGTTCTCGCCGGCCCGGCCGATGGCCACCACGCTGGTGTCCTTCCCGTATCGATCCAACAGGAGCTTCACCGTCTCGTGGACATTCTTGCCCCAAAGATCAGAGGCGTCCCGCAACTCCACCGTACCGTTCTCCACATAGGCGTAGACAGGCTTGGGACTGATCCCCTTGAAGATGATGCCGTCGAAGCCGGCCCACTTTAGCCGGGCCCCGGACCAGCCGCCGTGATGCGAGTCCGTAAGCGTGCCAGTAAGGGGTGAGCGGGTGACGATGGCCATGCGGCCACTCATGTTGACGTTGGTGCCGCTGAGAGGCCCAGTGATGAAGCAGAGGATGTTGTCCGGGCCCAAAGGATCTACGCCCGGCCCATTATCCAGAAGATACTTAACGCCGAGTCCACGGCCTCCGATGTACTTGCGGGCGTCCTCCTCCCGGAGCCCCTCGTAGGTTACTTGGCCCGTGCCCAGATCAACCCGCGCGATACGGCCGGCGTATCCACCGAGCTGCATAGCCCTCCTCTCCTTCTAGTCCTGTTCGAGATAGGCATGCTCCAGGATACCGTATCCGACCCTTTCGCCATAGCGGTAGCGGGTGAAACCATCGCGCACGCACGTCCGTCCGAACCAGACCGGGGCGATGGCCAGCACCTCCTCGCCAGCGATGTGGTGCTCGCGCCCCTTCTCGTCGGTTATCACCACGTCGACCCCCTGCTGGCGGGTGCCACCCTCCGTAGTTTGGACCGACATCTGGACCTTAGAGATGTTCATCACCTCGGCGCCGTCCCAGATGCCTCCGACGTATATGGGCTGGGGCAGGCCCCGCATGTGCACCTCAACGGCGTTGAACCAGAAGTCCTTGCCGATCTCCCCGCTCAGGTAGTCCCAGCGAGGCATCTTGGCCCAGTCGCGCTCGCCTCCCCACGAATGGTCACGATGCCCCAGGCAGTCGATTTCGTAGGGCTGCCCCTGAAGGGTGACCACCCCTTTGACGGTGCCGGCGTGCTCGATGTGGCGTGGCACCTGATCCGCTGTCGTGTTCGGGGGGTATTGGTACATGTAGGTGGGGCTGAAGCCCTCCCAGACCAGATCGAAGCCGTGGGCCTCGCGCTGATAGCGCAGACGGAAGCGCTCCGGAGGCCGCTCGATGTCGATGCTGTAGCCGTGGAGGGCGATGCGGCCCTCCTCCCAGGGCGGGACGGGCGCCCGGGTGTCCGTGAGGCTGTGGACTATCGATCCCTTGTGGCAGATGACGAGATAGAGGTTTCCCTCACCTTTATTGGGGTGCATGCCCAGCCGCACCGTCAGGCCGATCTCCACCTTGGGATCGTAGAAGGCGAACCAATAGCTTTCGTTCCAAAGCGGGAGCGACTGGGGCCCTGGCTTGTGCCGGGCATCGTCCTCCGGCTTCGCCATGTGCACGCTGCTGGCCATAGCGCCTCCTTACCGCAGCCCGGGTACCTATGCGGCTCCCAGGCGGTTGATCACTTCTTCCAGTTGCATGAGAAGGGTGAGATCGCCCTCGATCTTCAGTTTGCCCCCCAGGAAGGCTTGAGTGCGGTCGATTTCCCCGGCGCGGATGGCCCGCCAATCGGCTGCGCTGGCCGTCACCGTCACATCCGGGTTGTCCACGGTGCCCTCGTAGCGGCGGCCCTCGCCGCCCTCGGAGACCAAATACCAGTCGCTCCCTCCGGGCCCCGTAAGGTGGAACTGGACCCGCACGGTGACCTTCCTGATGTCCGTCACCTGGCGCTGGGACTGGCCCGGCGGTGGCAGGTCCAAGAGCGCCGCCAAGCGCTGGGTGCA
>DAOUAG010000128.1:0-7847 GCA_034433815.1 Dehalococcoidia bacterium
AGAGAGCCGGGGCGCCACATGACCTCTGATGCGCGGGCCGGACGTTACTTTACAACCACCGTGCCCTTCATGTCCGTCGGGTGGAAGTCACACTGGTAGTTGTACGTCCCCGCCTTCTTGGGCGCCGTGAACTTGAGGACCGCCTTCTGCCCTGCCTGCACTAGGTTGGGGTCAGAGACGGCGTCATCGTTGTTATTGTATGTGTTGTCTTCGCCGGCAAAGCGCATATTGTGGATGGCCGTGCCCTTGTTGTCCAGATTCACGGTGACGGTGGCGCCCGCGCTCACCTCTATCGTGGGGTTCTTCTGGCCAGCTTGTTCGAAGAAGTTGTCGCCCATGGTCCAGTCGAGGGTGACCGCGCCCCCGCCGCCACCACCACCGCCACCGCCTTGCGTGGCAGCGGGGGTGGTCTCGCTCGTCCCGTTCTCCTCGTCATCCCCACCCCCGCAGGCTGCCGTAGCCAAGGCAGCGGCTGCCACGATGACGCCGAGGATAAGGGCCAGCCTAATCTTGTTCTGTAGCAACGCTTTCACTTGTCCTCCTCTCGAGAAACTAGCTGCGCCTTCCGGCATGCCCTATTTGGGCACCCCTATTCGCCGGCGCACATCGGTCCCGCATGTTTATGCTAATAGATGCGGCCGTTAGGTTCCACTCCGCTTCTATAGGCGAATTTTGGGACACTCCAGCATGAGAGAAGGCTTCTTCGCAAGGATGCCTAGATCCACAGCAGCACGCAGACTGGCGGAACACGGCCCCTTTGCGCTTAACTGGAGATGTAGCGGTGGAACGGCCCTGTTGGCTGCCATCGCCCTGGAAAGTGAGGTAGAAAGGATGCTGCCACTATCGCGGCTGTTGGACGGCACGGTCCGTCCGGGGGACATCCTTCTCCACGGCCGATCTACGCGCACGTTGCCGCCCCATCTGGTGCACTACTCCGAGGACAAGAAGCCGGTTATCGTCTGGAATACGACACGCCGGTGCAATCTGTTCTGCTTCCAGTGCTACGCCGAGGCGGCCGACCGACCCTTCCCAGATGAGCTGACGACGGAAGAAGGGTTGCGCCTTATCGATGACGTTGCGGATTTCGGCGCCCCCACCATCATCTTCTCCGGCGGCGAACCGTTGTTGCGGGAAGACCTCTTTCAGCTCGCCGCCAGGGCCAGCGCCCGGGGGCTGCGCTGCGTCCTCTCCACCAATGGCGTGCTCATCACAGAAGACGTAGCGGCCCGTATCCGGGACGCTGGCTTTGCCTACGTGGGCATAAGCCTGGATGGCATCGAGGCGGTGCACGACAAGCTGCGGGGCAAGAAAGGCGCCTTCCAGGCCTCCCTCGACGGTATTCGCCGATGCCGGCTAGCTGGCGTCAAGGTGGGCGTCCGATTCACGCTCCACCAGAAGAACGTAGACCAGGTGCCCGCCATCCTCGACCTTTTGGAGCAGGAGGAGATACCCCGCTTCTGCATGTACCACTTGGCCTACGCCGGACGGGGCGAGAGGGTGCGCAAGTACGACCTAGACCCGGTGGACACCCGGCGCACCATGGATTATCTCTTCATGCGGGCTAAGGACTTCGAAGATCGGGGCGTAAGCAAGGAGATCCTGACCGTCGACAACCATTGCGATAGCGCCTACCTCTACCTCTACCTCAAGCGGCGGGAGCCCGAGCGAGCGGAGGAGGTGCGCAAGCTCCTATCGTGGAACGGCGGCAACCAGTCGGGTGTAGCTGTCACCTCCATAGACCCTACAGGAGAGGTGCACGCCGACCAGTTCTCGTGGCACTACAGCTTCGGCAACGTGCGCCAGCGGCCCTTTAGCGAAATCTGGAGCGATACGTCACACCCGCGGATGGCGATCTTGCGCGACCGCCAGCGGCACCTGAAGGGCCGCTGCGCTCACTGCCAGTTCCTCGACCTTTGCAACGGCAACCTGCGGGCACGGGCCGAGAGCTATTTCGCCGACTTCCTGGCGCCCGATCCAGCCTGCTACCTCACGGACGAAGAGATCGGCATCGAGCCCGGCACCGCGGCCGCCGAGGAGGCTGCCCGCTGGCCGGTGCCAGTGCAAGAAGCCGCCAGGGAGGCAGTATGAGGCCGCCCTCCGTCCGAGCTGAGGCCCAGGCCCTCCGCAAGAGGAACGACGCCCTCCTGGCTGAGGCCAACTTCGACCTGGCTCCCTTCACCGTGGCCTGGGAGGTCACCCGCGCCTGCGCTCTGGCCTGCCTCCACTGCCGGGCGACGGCCCAGCCCAAGCCGGACCCCCGCCAGCTCAACCACGAAGAGGCCCTGAGGGTCATCGACCAGGTCCGTGAAGTCGGCAACCCCATACTTATCTTCACCGGCGGCGACCCCCTCATGCGGCGGGACATCTACGACCTTATGTCCTACGCCGTGGGCAAGGGATTGCGAACTGCCCTCACTCCCAGCGCCACGGCCCTGGTTACACCCAAGAACCTGGCTCGGGTGCGAGAGGCCGGCGTCAGCCGCATCGCCGTGAGTCTTGACGGTCCGACGGCCGAGGCCCATGACCAGTTCCGAGGCTTCCCGGGCACCTTCGAGCGCACCATGCGCATCATGCAGTACGTGCGGGAGGGGGGCCTGACGCTCCAGATCAACACCACCGTCAGCCGCTACAACGTGAACGTGCTGGAGCGGATGGTGGACATCGTGCAAGAGGCCGGGGCCGTCCAATGGAGCGTGTTCTTCCTGGTGCCTACGGGCAGGGGCAAGCTGGACGACATGATCTCCGCTGAAGAGCACGAGCGGGTCTTCAACTGGCTGTACGACCTCTCGCAGACCGCGCCCTTCGATATCAAGAGCACAGCGGCCCCCGCCTACCGTCGCGTGGCCATCCAGCGTGCCCGGCAGGAGCAGGCCCAGGGGAGGGCATCTACCCGGCCCATCGCCGGCGCCGGCTACCGGTTCCAGGACGGGCTGGACCGGCCGGCCATGGGGGTCAACGACGCCCGCGGCTTCGCCTTCATCTCTCATATCGGCGAAGTCTGCCCATCGGGTTTCCTGCCCGTGGCAGCGGCCAACGTCCGGGAGCGGTCCTTCGTTGACATCTACCGCAACTCCCAGCTCTTCCGCGACCTGCGGGATCCAGACAAGCTCAAGGGCAAGTGCGGAGCCTGCGAGTACCGGATCGTTTGCGGGGGCAGCCGGGCCCGAGCCTGGGCCGTCACCGGCGACTATCTGGAGTCAGATCCCTCCTGCGTCTACCAGCCGCAAGCGTCCTAGCGCCGCGGGTTGCGCCACTAAACTCGGTGCGACAGACTTCAGGTGCGGGAAGGAGGCAGCAGCCTCAATGTGCCTCACCACCCTGAGGAAGGAGCAACGGCATGGACCCCAAAGGGAAAATAGCCCTCGTCACCGGCGCGGGTTCGGGCATCGGCAGGGCCACGGCCCTAGCCCTCGGACGCGAGGGTGCCACCGTGGTGGTGGCCGACGTGGACGATGAAGGAGGATACGAGACCGTTCGTATGCTCGAGGCGGATGGTTGCACCGCCGCCTTCGTGCACACCGACGTAACCAGGCCAGCCGACATAGAGCGCATGGTGGCCTTCGCCGAGGAGCTCTACGGCGGGCTGGACATCCTGCACAATAACGCCGGCATCAACACCCCACGGCCTCGCTTCCCGGCGGCGCCGCGGGAGCTCTGGGAGCGCACTCTCTCGGTGGACCTGTGGGGGGTCATCGCCGGAACCCAGGCGGCCGTGCCAGCCATGCGGCGCAGGGGCGGCGGCGTGATCGTCAACACAGCGTCCTTGGCCGGTGTCATCGCCTTTCTGCCGGACCCCATCTATGCCGCCGCCAAACACGGCGTCGTGGGGTTTACCCGCTCCCTGGCCTTCCTCAAGGAAGAGGCCAATATCCGGGTCAACTGCGTCTGCCCCGGCGTCGTCAACACCCCTATGGTGACCCGGCGTGACCAGCAGGTAGCCGCGGCGGGGCTCCCGCCGGAGCCCACGGCCCAGATGCCCCTCTTGGAGCCGGAGGAGGTGGCGGCAGGCGTGTTGGAGTTCGTCCACGACGACTCCCTGGCCGGTGAGGTCATGGGCATCGTCTATGGGCGGCCGCGCCGGCTGATACCTCCCGCGATACGCTTCCTCAGGCCGGACCCAGCGCAGCAGAGCTAGGGGCTCAGGCCTCGCAGATATTCGTCCATGGCCGCCGCGGTGCGCTTGGCATCGGCCAGGGCCCTGACCACCAGGTCTGCCCCGCGCACGTTATCCCCGGCGGCGAACACCCCCGGGCGGCTCGTCCGGCCGCACTCGTCGGCCCGAACGGTACCCCACTCCGTCGCCTCCAGCCCGGGTGTCGTCTGGTACAGGAGCTTGTCCACCTTATAGCCGATGGCCACGACGGCCGTTTCCGCCTTTATCTCGAAGTCCGAGCCGATGACGGGGACAGGCCGGCGCCTCCCCGATTCGTCGGGCTCCCCCAGCTCCATCCGCTGAAAGCGTACCACGGCCAGCCTGCCGTCGCTGCCCTCTACGAAGCGTATGGGGGTGGCCTGAAAGATGAACTGCACGCCCTCTTCGCGCGCGTTCTTGCGCTCCTCTGCCCGCCCCGGCATCTCCGCCTCTGTCCGGCGGTACACACAATAGACCTCTTGCGCGCCCATGCGCACCGCCGTCCGGACGCAGTCCATGGCGGTATCGCCGCCGCCGATAACGACGACGCGCTGGCCGACGGGGATGGGCTCTCGCATGGCGGGAGGCAGGTCTTCCGGATCGAGGTTGGCACGCACCAGGAAGTCCGTGGCCATGTAGATGCCAGGCAGGTCTTCCCCCGGCACGCCTAATTTATTGCCGCTGCCCGCCCCGTGGCCCAGGAAGACGGCGTGGTACCCCTGCTGGAACAAACCGTCCACGGTAACGTCATAGCCCACGCGGAAGTTCATCGTGAACCGGATGCCCAACGCCTCCAGGTATCTGATCTGCTCATCAACGTGGCGTTTGTCCATCTTGAAGTCAGGTATGCCATAGCGCAGGACGCCCCCGGGCTTCGGCCAAGCCTCGAACACGTGGACTTCGTGGCCCCGTAGGGCCAGGTACTCCGCCACCGCCAGACCGGCGGGGCCGGAGCCGACTACCGCCACCCGTTTGCCCGTGGGCGGCGGGATATCGGGCGTCGGGCGGCCGCCATGCTCTTGCTGGTAGTCTGCGACGAAGGTCTCCAACCGGCCGATGGCCACCGGGATGTTCTTCTTGCCGACCACGCAGTGCCCCTCACACAACTGTTCCTGGGGACAGAGGCGGCCGCACATATCGGGCGCCGGGTTAGTCTGCCGGAACACCTCCGCCGCGCCCAAGACATCGCCCGTCTCCAGCTTCATAAGGGCGCCCGGTATGTCGTTGTGCAGGGGACAGGCTACCTGACAGGGAGCGGCAGGACATTGGATGCAGCGGCTGGCTTCAATACGGGCCGCGGGCAGGCTGTACCCCAGGTAGACCTCCTGCCAGTTACGGACCCGTTCCGCAGGGTCCTGCTTCGGCACCGGCTGGTGCGGGATCTGGAGCCGCGCCTTCCGGTCTATCGCTTTGGTGCCGATGGGATTCGTCACTCTTCTACCCTGTCCTATTCTAAGACGCGGCCCGCTTTGGGACGATACGCTCCAGGCAGCCCCTGGCCGACACAGAGATGGCCGGCGCTCATCTGCCTGTCCTCCTGGCCCAGGGACCAGCCTGCCAGAGGAGCCCCCGGCCGGGGACTAGGGCGAAGGCCAGCGAGAAAAGGGCCGTGGCGGTGAGGACGATGGCTGCGCTGGCGGAGATGTCGGCGTACCAGGCCAGGTAGAGGCCAGCGGCAGAGGCCAAGGCGCCCACCGCCGCGCCGGCCGCCATCATGGCCGGCAGGCTCCGGGTGAGAAGCTGGGCCGTCGCCGCGGGCGTGACCAATAGGGCCACCACCAGGACGATGCCCACCGTTTGCAGGGCGATGACCGTCGTCAACGCCAGCATGGCCAGAAGCCCGTACTGGATCGCTCCGACAGGGAGGCCAGAGGCCGCAGCCATGGTTGGATCGTAGGCCGTGAAGAGAAGCTCCTTGTAGAAGAGGGCCACAAGGATCAGCACGGCCAGACCGATGGCCGCCGTAAGCCATACGTCTCCCCAGGTTACGGCCAGGACGTTGCCGAAGACGAAGGAGAAGAGGTCCACGGTGTAGTTCTCCTGGCGGCTGACGATGGCTAGCCCCAAGGCAAAGGCCGCCACGAAGAGGATGCCGATGGCGGTGTCGTACTTGACGGCGCCCCGCCGGCTGATGAACCCGATGAGCAAAGCGGTGGCCAAAGCGGCCACGGCGCCCCCCACGTATAGGTTCGCACCGAGGGCAAAGGCGGCGGCCACGCCGCCAAAGCTGGCGTGGGGAAGGGCGTCGCCGATGAAAGCCATCCCCTTGAGAATTACAAAGCTACCGATAACCGCTGCCACAACGCTGACCAGGGTGGCCGCAATCAGCCCCCTCTGCATGAACTCGTACGTCCAGGGCTCTCGAAGCGTATCCAGGATCTCGTTCATGGGCCAACTATAGTGGTGCCCTGAGGAAGCACGAAGAGGTGGCGCTGGAAGGCCAGGCTCAGGTTCGTTTCGGTGAAGACCTCCGCTGGCCGGCCAAAGGCCACCACCTTGCGATTCAACAGGACCGCGTGATCGAAGTCGGCTGCCACACAGGAGAGGTCGTGGGTGGCCACGAACAGGGTCTTCCCCTCGTGGCGCAAGTCCTCCAAGAGTTTCAGCAGATCGTGTTGGGCGGTGGCATCGAGTCCAGCGAGGGGCTCGTCCAGAAGAAGAAGATCGGCCTCCTGCGCCAGCGCGCGGGCGATGAGGGCCCGCCGTTGCTCACCTCCCGAGAGTTCGCCGATGCGCCTCTGGGCCCGATCCGTCAGGCGCACGCGCTCCAGGGCATCCATCGCCACCTCCCTGTCGCGCCGCCCTGGGCGACGCAAGAGGCCCAGACGCCCGTAACGGCCCATCAGTACGACTTCTGCTACGGTGACAGGGAAGTCCCAGTCCACGAGCTCAGATTGGGGCGCGTAGCCGACGCGGCCATGCCCTGGCCGGCCAGGCTTGCCGTAGATGTACACCTGGCCGCGCCAGGGCCTTATCAGCCCCAGCATCACCTTCAGAAGGGTGGACTTCCCGGAGCCGTTGGGTCCCACGAGCCCTGCCAGGCAGCCGCGCTCTATGGTGAAGCTCACCCCCTCCAAAACGCTATGGCTCCCGTAGCCGGCCCAGATCTCCCGGACATCGACGGCGCTCTGGCTGGCGGGTCGGTCCTCAACCATCGGCGCCCCCCAGGCAGCGAGCCAGCTCGTCCCCGTTGAACCGCAGCAGCTCCACGTAGCCGGGCACGCGATCGTCCAGCGAATCGCTGTACAGGGTGCAGACCCGTGCCTCGGCATCGGCTGCGGCCTGTTCCAAGACCTTGCCCTCGGCCTCGACCTGAGGCTCCTGGAAGACGGCCGGCACGCCTTCTTCCCGTATGGACCCGGCGAGCTCGGCGACGCGGGCCGGCACCGCCTCCTGCCCCGGGCCGGGAGCGACAACGCCCACCACCTCCAGGCCGAAGGCCAGCGCCAGGTAGCCAAAGGCGTCGTGAGTGGTAACCAGCTTGCGTTTCTCCACCGGAATTTCCGACACCTTGGCCCGCACGTAAGAGGCCGCATCCTGGATCTCCTTAGCGAACCGGGCGTAGTTTGCCTCATAGCGGGGCCGCCCTTCGGGGTCGGCATCGCTCAGACGGGCAGCGATGACCTGCGCGTAGACCAAGCCCAAGTCCGGGTGCATCCACAGGTGGGGGTCGCCCGCTATGAAAGAGTCGAACGGCGCCTTCTTGGCCTCATCG
>DAOUAG010000129.1:0-5878 GCA_034433815.1 Dehalococcoidia bacterium
GACTCGTAGCCGCCTTCCTCGTAGGCGTCTGGTGGGATGACGTAGCCCACGTAGTCGTTGGCGTAGCAGGCGATGAACAGGTCGTCCAGGCCGGCCCCCCGCCGGATGGCCTCGCCGGTCTCGGCGAAGAACTCGCCGGGCAGGCCCAGGATGGCGAGGCCGTCACCCAGCACAAGCGCCTGGACCTCCGTGCGCTGGACGCGGGCGTCGCCGCGCACCCTGGCCCAAGCCGCAGCCCAGCGCTCGCTCTGGACCCTGGTGAGCTGCGCCATCACCTCGCGCCGCGCATCGCTTCCCGCAGGCAGGCCCTCGGCCCTGGCCTGGAGGTCTTGCAATCGCCGGGCGTACTCTTCGTCGGGGGCGAAGGGCCGTAGCGGCAGGGCGATCTCGCGCGAAGCGGCGCCGAAATGGGGAGTCACCAGGCGGCCCGGGACGGGCTTCTCGGGGAACTCGTCCCAGCGGATGTTGTGGGCACGCTGGCCGGGGCCGATGGTGCGCAGCTCCCCCAGCACGCGCAGGGCCTGGCCGCCTACGATCTGGCCTACCCGGGCCACGCTCTCGAAGTCCTGTCTGATCCACACGGGGTTGACGTTCCCGCAGGCCCCGTTGAGGTAGACGCAGGGGGCGCCCGTCTGCTCCAGCAGCAGGCGGGCAGCGGCGCCTGGGAACTCCCCCGAGAGCATGAGGTTGGCCCCGCTCAAGACGGTGCCGTGGCATGCGAAGTTTAGCACAGACGCCACGGGGCCTTCGTCCGCATCGACCAGCAGCACTCGCATTACGGGGTCGATGGGCCAATCGGGATCGCGCCGGTTCATGCTCACGGTGTCCAGGATGGTCCGGCCGGCCTTCAGGGTGGCCGGCCTCCGTCCCTCCCAGGCCCGGGCGATAGCCCCCGCCACCTGGTCCACGAAGCGCCCGGCCAGCGCCTCGTCCAGGCGCGAGAACATGCCTCCTCGCAGGCCATAGGGGCCCGCATGGTTGTGAGTGGCGGCCAGAAGCAGGCCTTCAGCCGGCACGCCCGCGGCCTGGAAGGCCCGGCGTCGCACTTCGGCCGTCACCTCCGGGTGCATCCCCAGTAGATCGCAGGAGACTATGGCGCAGCGGCCATCGGGTCCGTAGTCCAGGACGACGACCCGCGCCTCCAGGGGGTCGTGCACGCCCTCCGAGGGTGTGGTGCGGTTGCCGTAGCCATCCATCAGAACGCCCACAGGCGGCGTGATGTCAACGGTGGCGGCGCCGGCTAGGAGCGAGGCCATAGCGCCACGAATGATAGGCAAGGAGGCGTCGTTTGTCGAGGCACCGGGCGCCCTCAGGGGGCGGCGAGGACGCGCCGCAGCCCGTCCAGGGTCATGTTCCCGCCGCTGACCACGACAGCCACCCGCTTGCCCGCCAGACGGTCCCTCATCTGCACTGCCCCGGCCAGGGCGGCCGCCCCGGAGTCCTCTGCAACCACGTGGGCAGAAGTCAGGAGCATCCGTACGGCCTCCTGCATCTCCTCCTCGCCCACCAGAAGCATGTCTTCCAGCCCTGCGATGAACGTTTTCACCGGGAGGTAGTAGGCGTAGCCCGTGGCCAGACCCTCGGCATGGGTATCGATGGGCCCGCGCTGTAGCTTTCTTTCCTTGAAGGAGCGATATACAGCAGGGGCCCCCGCGGCCTGGACGCCGAAGACCTGCACCGCCGGCCTGAGGGCCTTGGCCACGAGGCAGTGGCCCACGGCCCCGCTGCCCCCGCCCACCGGCGAGACGATAACGTCCACATCCGGCAGGTCCTCCACGATCTCCAGGCTAAGGGTGGCCACGCCGGTGATGAGCTCCGGCGCGTTGATGTGATGCACGTAGCGGAGCCCTTCTCGCTGGGCGAGGGCCTCTGCCCAGGCCCGCGCCTCTTCGAAGTTGGCGCCGTGAAACTGCACCTCGGCGCCGAGGGCGCGCATAGCCTCCACCTTCAGGGGGTTGGCCTCTTCCGGCATGACGATAACGCAGCGGGCGCCCGCTATCTTGGCCCCGAAGGCCAGGGACTGGCCGTGGTTCCCCGTAGAGGCCCCCACGATCCCCCGGGCCCGCTCCTCTTCCGTGAGAGAGGCCGCCAGGTACACCCCGCCCCGCACCTTGAAGGCGCCGATGGGCATCAGGTTCTCCAGCTTCAGGTACACATCGCAGCCCAGTAGGCGCGAAATGGCGCCGTTGCGCAAGAGCGGGGTGCGGGGCAGCCGGCCTTCGATGACGTGCTTCGCGCGGTAGACATCGGCCAACGAAGGCAGCCGCTCGATGCGCCGGTCGTATACCATGCCCACCACGCCAGTGCGCAGGCTACCGCAGACGCGGCGCAACTTGTCCTCGATCTCAGGCGGCAGGATTTCGGTCCGCAGGAACCCCAGCGCCTCGAAGTAGCCGGGCAGGTCGGTGGTGATGTACACCTCGTCCTGGGGGAAGCGAGCGATGAGCTCCCGAACGATGCGGGCGCCCAGACCCCGGCCGCGCTCATCCTCGGCCACGGCCACGCAGCCTAGCTCGTACGTGGCCTTGTAGGGCTTTATGCGGCCGAAGGCGACGATACGGCCTTCCCTGCGCAGGGTCACGAACTGTTCCGGCCGCAGGTCTTCGGGGTCCAGGCGCAGCCTCTCCACCGTCTCCCGTATGAAGGGCATATCGGCCGCCGTGGCCGGCGTCAGGGGCAGCGAGGCTGCCGAGTCGGTACCCATGGCGCCATCATATCAGCCCGAGGGGTTGTAAAGCTTGGAGGAAGGTCTACAATGGGGTTACGGGTCGCCCCTGCCGGCAGCGTAGAGCAAGGAGGTTGGCTATGCCCCGCTACATCGTCCTCTACCGCTTTACCGACGAAGGCCTCAAGCACATCAAGGACACGGTGAAACGCGCCCAAGAGGTGCGCAAGGCCAACGAGGCCCGCGGCTTCAAGGTCATCGGCACCTACTGGACGCAAGGCCGGTACGATCTCGTGTCCATCGTCGAGGCGCCCGACGAGGAATCGATGCTGGCCGGGCTCTTCAACATCGCCGAGGCCGGGAACGTCCACAGCGAGACCCTGCGGGCCTTCGACGAGGCCGAGATGACGCGGGCGCTGGCCAAGGCCTGAGGCCTGCCCGCTCGACTGGCGGCGGGCGCCGAGCTACTCCCCCAGCCAGAGGTCTATGGGCCGCGCCGCGCCGGTGGCGAACGGCAGTGGTACTCGCTGCCCTGTGCGGGCCGACTGATAGGCCGCGCAGATGATCTCCAGCACCGCGCGGCCGTCCTCGCCCGTGAGCATCGGTTGCTTGCCGGCCTCGATGCACTCGACGAAGTGGGCCATCTCCTGGGGAAAACCGTAGTTCCAGGCCTCTTCGTAGGCAGTCCACGTCCAGCCACGGGTGGTGGGCGCCTTCTCGCTGGCCTTGCTGTAGCCCCGGGCGCTGTAGGTGTTGAGGGCGTTGCCCCGAGCGATATCTGCCACCGTGAGCCCCCGCGTCCCGTAGACCTCGGCCCGGTCGTCCAGCCCGCCGGTGCGCCCCCATGAGTTCTCGGCCACGCCGATGCCGCCCCGCGGGTGGGCCTCGGTGGGAGCGAAGCGCATGGTGACGACGGCGTGGTCATCGCCGCGCGTCTTCTCCCTGTGAACGAAGTTGCCTACTTCGGCGTACACGCTCTCTACCGGCGCGTTGCCGAAGACCCAGCGGCAGAAGGCGATGGAATGGCAGCCCATGTCCATGAGCACGCCCCCGCCGGAACGATTCACATCCCAGAACCAGTCGGAGTGGGGGCCGTAGTGGGCCTCCAACTGCCGCACGTAGTACACCTCCCCCAGGGCGCCCTCGTCGGCCAGCGCCTTGGCCCGCGCATACTTCGGCGCGAAGCAGAGGTTCTCTCCATACATGAGGATGACCCCCGCCTGGCGGCAGGCCTCGATCATCCGGTCACACTCGGCCAGGCTCAGGGCCAGTGGCTTGTCCACGAAGACGTGCTTGCCGGCCGCTGCCGCCGCCAGGGTCACCTCGCAGTGCAGGTCATTGGGACAGGCCACCGTCACCGCGTCCACGAGACCGCTCTCCAGCATGTCCCGGTAATCCTTGAAGGCGTGAGGGATGTCGAAGCGGCGGCGGAACTCCCATATATGCTCCGGATTGGGCGAGGCCGCCGCGGTGAGTTCCGCGCCCCGAACCCTACGGAGCCCCTCGGCGTGGAGCCCCGCCACGAACCTTGAACCGATGATGCCGACCCGCACAGTCATCGCCAGATACCCCCTCTGGAGCACCCCACGTTACCCTGCATATCATATCGCATGCCCGTGGGCGGCAGGCAGCTCCACGGCGTCACGGTGGCTCAGGTAGTAGGCCAAGGCCAGCGCCACCCCCAGGCCGCACATCGCAGCGTTGAACTCCACCGCTGTGGCCACACCCAATCGCTGGGCCAAAAACCCCGTTAGGTACCCGCCGAAAGGAGTCGAGCCTGCGAACAAAAGCATCCAGATGCCCATCACCCGCCCGCGCAAGTGGTCTGGGGTCGATAGCTGGAGCGATGTATTGGCCGTGGCCGAGAAGGCGGTGTTCACCAGCCCCAGCAAGAGGAGCGCCAAGAGGGTCACCGGAAACCACCGGCTGAGGCCCACCGCCGCCAGCAGCACGGCGAACAGGGCGCCCCCCGTGAACATCACCGGCCGGGCCGCCCGCCGGCTTCCGGCCAGGAACAGAGCGGAGACCAGCGCGCCCAACCCGAGGGCCGCGTTCAGGAATCCCAGCTCCGTCGAGCCCCGGCCGAGCACGTAGCGGGTTACCAGGGGCAGCACGACTATGAAGTTGTAGCCGAACATGCCGATGAAGAAGGCGATGATAACGATCAAGAAGGCGGCAGGAGTACGAAGGGCGTAAGCCAGCCCCTCCTTCACCTCAGCCAGGGCATTGATGGGCGCCTTCGCGCCGTCCTTCGCTGTCATTAGCTGCGACTTGTCCATCATTAGAAGGCCCGTGATCACGGGTATGAAGCTGAGGGCGTTGATGGTGAACGCAGCCTTCACGCCTGCCGCAGAGATCACAGCGCCCCCGATGGCCGGGCCGATGAGCCTGGCGGCGTTGAACAGGCCGGAGTTTAGGGCCACCGCATTGAGCAGGTCCTCCTTGCCCACCATCTCCACGATGAACGCCTGGCGCGTCGGCTGGTCGAAAGCGTTGGCCAGGCCCAGCATGACGGCCAAGACGTACACGTGCCAGAGCTCCACCCAGCCTGTCCAGACCAGAAACGCTAGGGCCGCCGCCTGAAGCATGGCTAACGACTGGGTCAGGACGATGAAGTCCCGCTTGGGCACTCGGTCAGCGATGACGCCCCCGAAGAGTACCAGGATGGTGATGGGCAGGAACTGGAGCATGACCACGGTGCCCAGGGCCTCCTTAGAATCCGTGAGTTGCAGCACGAGCCAGGCCTGGGCCACCGTCTGCATCCACGTGCCGCTCAGGGAGATGCTTTGCCCAGCGAAGAACAGGCGGTAGTTGCGGTGCCGCAGGGCCCGGAAGGTCTCCCGGGGGATGGGGCCGGCGCCCAACCCCGGCGTCACGGCTCCGACAGGAGGGTCGCCGCGCCGAGGCCGCCAGGGCAGACGCAGGCGAGGCAGACGCAGGGCGCGGCTCATGATGGCCTCTCCATAGCCTGATGGTGAGCCCAGGGCAGGCGCATAGTCAACGCGCCGCTGGTGGGCCGCCTCCCAACGCCGGCTCGATGGCCATCCGCCGCTGGCGCCGCGCGGGCTCGTTCTCCTACTTCCTGCGCCTTGCCTAACGGGCCCAGCCGTTTACGACCTTGCGTATCGCCTGGGCGACGTCGTCCAGGTCTGCCTCCGTGACTGTGGGGTGCACCAAGAGGGTGAAGAGTTCGCCCGAGAGCCGGTCGGCCAC
>DAOUAG010000130.1:0-11929 GCA_034433815.1 Dehalococcoidia bacterium
GCCGCTGGGGGCTTCCCGGTGCTGGTGGACCCGGCTGCGACCACGAACTCGGTGGTCGTGAACTACATCGATGCCCAGGACCGGGTTGCTGACGCCACCTACACGGTGAACGAGATCCAGGGCGATGGCGACAACCTGCTGGAGACGGGGGAGCTCTTCGAGATCACGGTCAATCCGCCCGGCACGTCGACCCTGGTGGAGAACGAGATCTTCACGCTGGAGGTGGTGCCTCCCCAAGGCGGCACGCTTCTCATCAACCGCACCATGCCGCCTGAGCTGGATGCGGTCATGGACCTGCACTAATCACGCCTGAACTGCTCATGGGCAAAAGGGGGTAAGAAAGATGTTCAAGTTCAAAGGGCTGCTAAGCGGCCTGCACAAGAGGGAAGAGGGCATCACGGGCCTGGAGACGGCCATCATCCTCATCGCCTTCGTCATCGTGGCCTCGGTGTTCGCCTTCGTAGTCCTGAGCACGGGTCTCTTCAGCGCTGAGCGGGGCAAGGAGACGGTCTTCGCCGGTCTGGAGAAGGCGCGGGGCAACCTGGAGGTCCGCGGCGCCGTGACCGTCATCGATACGAATGCCAGCGGCACCATCACCAGCGCTGACGACATCGTGTTCAACCTGGCCAACGCCGCCGGGGGCTTCCCGGTGCTGGTGGACCCGGCTGCGACGTCCAACTCGGTAGTTATCAACTACATCGATGCCCAGGACCGGGTCGCGGATGCCACCTACACGGTGAACGAGATCCAGGGCGATGGCGACAACCTGCTGGAGACGGGCGAGCTCTTCGAGATCACGGTTAACCCGCCCGGCACGTCGACCCTGGTGGCCAACGAGATCTTCACGCTGGAGGTGGTGCCTCCCCAGGGCGGCACTCTGCTCATCGAGCGCACCATGCCGGCGGAGATCGACACAGTTATGGACCTCCACTAGGCCTTTCTGACGGCGCCCCGGATTCCCGAGACGGTCCGGCGCCGGGGCGCCGGTTGGAGGGCGGAGGGGTTGGGTACCCATGGAAGTCAACGCCAAGCTCAAAGAGCTGGAAGACGAGCTGAAGCTCCTGAAGGCGGAGATCCGCAACGTCCTTCTGGACATCCGGGAGGTAATCCTGGAGCGGACCAACCCGCTAGGGGACGAGCATGAGGCCGCCTTCATCCGAATGGACCTGAACACGACTGCCCGAGCCATGGCGGCGGAGGCAGCGGCTCACGAGGCGGCGAAGGCTGCGGAGCAGGCTGCTGAGACCTCGGCAGCCGAGCCGGAGGATAGCGGAGGCGATGGCAGCGAGGACGAAGGTTTCGGCGCCTACGCCGGGCCGCCGCCCGAGACCCACAGCGAAGAGCCGGACGCTCCGCAGGCGGCCGAGACTGCCGAACCACCACAGGATGAGGCGCCGAAGGTCATCCGCCGCGACCCGAGGAGCCATCTGATGTTTGAGCCGGAGGGTGCCATGGAAACACCGACGACCATACCTCCCATGTACCAGGCTAGTAGCTTACCGCCCCTCAGCGGCAACGGAAGCCTCTCCGCCTGGGTCACGGAGGCCATGGATACCATCGGCCCGGAGAACCTGGAAAGGGTGATCGCTATGGAGAGGCTGTGGGGGGCCCTGCCCCCCAACATCAGCCGGGCCCTGGCGTATCTGCAAGAGCTCCTCCAGCAGTCGCAGGAGGCCAGGCCCCCGTGGCTGAAGGTGATGCAAGACCTAGACAGGCTGGCTTCGCTCTGAGAGCCGCCGGCTCAACGGCAGAGACAGGGAGGGTGAAGACGTGGATAAAGTAATAACGTCCATGCTCCTCATCATCGCGGCGATCGTGGCCACGGTCGTCGTGATTAACTCTGTCTTGCCCAGCATCCAGCGCACCAGCAGCGACATCGTGGCCGCCAGCGACGTCGTCGGGACCCGCATCCGCAGCGACGTCAAGATCATCGAGGCTTCGGGCATGGACGGAAGCGACACCGTCCAGATCTGGGCCAAGAACGTCGGCGCCGCCCAGATCCCGTCCTTGGACAAGATCGACGTCTTCTTCGGGCCCGTAGGCAACTTCGAGCGTATCTCCTACGACGCTTCGCCTACCTGCCCGAATCCTGACCCGCCGCCGCGCACGTCGCCCTGCTGGCAGTACACGCTGGAGAACGACACCAAGTGGTCTCCTTCGGCCACGCTGCGCATAACCATCTACCTGGACTATAACCTGGCGGCCGGAACCGACTACATCAGCACCATCGTGCTGCCCAACGGGGTGACGGCGAGCCGCACGTTTAGCCTGTAGGTGACGCCATGGAGCACAGCATCCCGGCTTTGCTCATCGCCTCCATCATGATCCTGGCCAGCGTACTCATCGCCGACGTCACCACCAACTCCGTGGACAACATCAACCAGGGCTGGCGCGAGATGGAGGCCATATCCGAGGAACGTCTGGGCACCGACCTGACCATCGTATCAACGCAACTGGATGGCTCCGGCACCACGGTCACCGCCGTGGTGCGCAACGACGGCCGCACTGCCATCGACAACTTCGGCAGCATGGACATCATCGTCAACTACGAGGGCGTGGACACGCAGCGCTATATCAATTGGCTCTCCTACGTGGAGGGGCCTCTCACAGACAACAGTTGGACCGTGTCCTCCATCGCTGGCGACTATCGTAACCCCGGCGTGCTGGACACCGGGGAGCAGATGACCATCGAGATCAGACTCAACCCCGCCGTGGGCAGCGCCCCCGAGCGCTGGCTGGTGCTGTCGACGGAGACGGGCGTGGCCTACACGGCCTACTTCTAGGGGATAGGCGCGCTACGGCTATGGAAGCTGAACTGAAAGGGGAAGAAGCCAACCAGACGGATGTCCTGCCCGAAGAGGAGGAGCAGGAAGAAAAGCAACCGCGGCTCATCGCTGTCGGTGTCATGGACATGGACAAGAAGATGGGCGGCGGGCTACCCCCTGACACCCTCACGCTGGTGGAGGGAGACCCTGAGGCCGGCAAGAGCGTCGTAGTCCAGCAGCTCATGTACGGGGCCCTCAGGGAGGGCTTCCGAGTGGTGACCTTCATCTCCGAGAGCACCGTGCGCGAGTTCTTGAAGCAGATGGAGACGCTGGGCATGCCCATCTGGGACTACTATCTGTTGGGCCGCCTGAGCATCTACCACGTGAATCTGCGGGTGGATCAGGAGCGGGCGGAGCGCATCCTGCGGCGCTTCCTCAGCTTTGTGGAGAAGTCCGAGGGCAACGACCTCTTCATCTTCGATTCCGTTACGCCACTTCTTTTCCAGTTCGACGCCCGCTACGTCCTCTCCTTCCTTGCCCAGTGCAAAGAGCTGGCCACCATGGGGCGCACCATCATCGTCACCCTGCACTCCTACGCCATCAACGAATCGCTGCGCCTGCGGGCCGACTCCATCGTGGACGCCCACCTGCGCCTGCGCATCGAGGAGCTGGGCCAGCAGGTGGTACGCACCCTGGAGGTGTGCAAGATCCGCGGCGCCGTCAAGACCATCGGGAACTCTGTCAGTTTCAGCGTGGAGACGGGGCTGGGTCTGAAGAGCATCCCGATCTCCAAGACCAAAGCATGATCTTCTATGCCCATCATCGTCCTGCCGTTTCCCGACACCGAATGGTCGCCGGCCTCCCATCACGAGGCCGGCTGCCCCGTCTGCTCCGCCATCCAGCCGGAGCTCCTGGAGCAGGCGAAGCAACACCCACACTTGAACCGCTACTTGCACACGTTGCCCTTCGACGAGTTCGGGGCCCCGCAGTACTACGAAAAGCTGGAGCGCAAGCTAGGGGCCCTAGAACAACCCAACGTCATCTACCCCGTGGGCAACGCCACCTTCGCCCATGTCTGCCCGGACGCCAAGGACGCGCGAAACCATTACATCCCCATCGAGCCCGTCATCCTCAGCGACTACGACCAACTCATGGAGATCGTTGAGGAGCTACTGGTGGACGCCGTGCACAAGTTCCACCAACCCACCAACACGGAGGAGCAGAAGGAGGTCCTGCTCCACGCGCTGGACAGGGTGGTGTCGGTGCGCGGACCCGGCAGCGCCCGGCCCCCCGACGGCAACTGGCGTAAGAATAAGCGCGGTTCCCGCGTCGTCGTCGGCCAGGACGACCTAGCAGCCGTGCGTTACCTGCTGCTGCGGGACAAGATAGGGCTGGGCATCATCGAACCCCTGATCCTGGACCCGAACATAGAGGACATTAGTTGCTCCGGGCTGGGGCCTGTTTTCCTGGAGCACAAGGTCTTCAAGGCCCTGAAGTCCGCCATCGTCTTCGATAAGCATGAAGACCTGGACGCCTTCTTGCGCCGAACCTCGGAGCGCATCAACAAGCCGGTGACCTACCGCAAGCCCATTGTGGACGCCACCCTCCCCGATGGCTCTCGCGTGAACATCGTCTACGGCGAGGAGGTCTCCAAGCGCGGCAGTAACTTCACCATCCGAAAGTTCACTGCCACGCCCTTGAGCGTGCTGGACATCGTAGGCAGCGGCTCCTGCACCTACCAGATGATCGCTTACCTCTCCATCATGATCGAGGAGGGGATGAACCTTTGGGTCTCGGGAGAGACGGCCTCGGGCAAGACCACTCTCCTCAACGCCCTTACCACCTTCATGCGGCCGGACGCCAAGATCGTCACGGTGGAAGACACGCCGGAGGTTCAGATCCCTCATCCCAACTGGCTGCGGGAGGTAGTGCGCGGCGCTGCCGGCGAGGCTGCCAGCGTCACGATGTTCGACCTCCTGAAGGCTGCCCTACGGCAACGGCCGAACGCCATCATCGTGGGGGAGATCCGCGGCGAGGAGGGGAACATAGCCTTCCAGGCCATGCAGACGGGGCACGCGGTGATGGCCACCTTCCACGCCGCCACCGTGGAGAAGCTCATCCAGCGCGTCACGGCCGCCCCCATCTCGGTGCCCAAGTCCTACATCGATAACCTGAACATCGTCGTTATTGCCAGCGCCGTGAAGCTGCCCAACGGCAAGCTGGGCAGGCGCATCCTCTCGATCAACGAGCTCTTCGGCTATGACTCCGTGACGGACTCCTTCTCCTACGCGGAGGTTTTCCACTGGGACCCCATTACCGATGTGCACGAGTTCACAGGGTACATGAACAGCTATCTGCTGGAGAACAAGGTGGCGCCCGCCAGGGGCATACCGCCCAACCAGCGCCGGCGCATCTACCAGGAGATCGACCGCCGGGCTAAAGTGCTCGAGAAGCTCCACAAGTCCTCCGGAATCACCGACTTCTACGAGCTGTACAAGGTGCTAGGAAATGCCAAGAAGCAAGGACTCTTCTAGCCCCTCCGGGTACAAGGGGCGGGACCCTTCCCTGGCCCGGCTCAAGAACCGCTGGCTGCTGGACCTGGACCACAGCCAGTACGACCTGCTGACGGTCCTCACCTACCTGTCATCGGTCTCCACCGCCAACCTCAGCCGCGACCAGTTGTTCGATGCCGCTGCCCGCCTGGGGTACGGCCCCAGCCCGTATTTCGCCCGGGTGGCCAATCTGGTCAGCAGCCTCGGCTACGACTACGCCCACGCCTGTCACGTCATCGCCCGCAAGACGCAGGACGAGGTGATGCGTCAGTTCCTCCTTCGCTTCGGGAACTCCATGGCCTCGGGCGAGCCGGAGTCTGTGTTCTTGGCCAGGGAGATGCAGGTGCTCATGGAGGACTACACCAACGAGTACGAGAGGGCGGTGGAGACGCTGCGCAAGTGGACGGACGCGTTCGCCGCGCTCATGGTGTCTGCCAACCTCATCGTGTTGGTGGCCCTCATCTCCAACATGATCTACAACCTGGGCGCCGCCTTCATGGTCGTGGTGGAGGGCGCGGCCATCTTTGCCGCTGCGCTGGGTGCGTACCTGATCTACCGCATCTCTCCCTATGACCCCATGGTCCACAAGATGGAGTACAAGTCCGAAGAACAGCAGCGCATGTCAGTGCTGGCCAAGGTTCTCTTTCCCTTGGCCCTAGTGGCGGCCATAGGTGCCTATTTTGCCCTCAACAGCATCGGCCTGGCGCTGGTGGTGGCGGCTGTGCTGGTGCTGCCGGTGGGGATATTTACCCACGCCCTGGAGCGAAAGATCGATGACCGTGACCGGGACATCGGCGACTTCTTGCGGGCCCTCGGCGGGGTGACTGCCGCTCGGGGCAGCACCGTCATCGAGAGTCTGGCCCACATCGACCGGAGGGCCATCGGATCCCTGGAGCCGGAGCTGAAGCGGCTCATGACCCGCGTCGGCGCCGGCATCAACACCACCCTCTCGTGGACTCGCTTCATGGCCGATACCGGCAGCGAGCTAGTGCACCGGGTCGTCAGGGCCTTCTGGGATGGCAACGACTGGGGCGGCGAGCCCGACAAGATCGGCCGCTTCTCGGCGGACATGGCTTTGCGGGTGTGGTTACTCCGAGCCAAGCGCAAACTGGTGGCCTCAACCTTCAATTACGTCGTCATCCCGATGCATATCGCCCTGGTGGGCACCCTTGTCTTCGTCAGCGAGGTAGTGACGGCCTTTAACGAGAAGCTCATCGAGGCCCAGGCCGCCGCCAATGCCGAGAACACAGCCACTATCAAGCCCGAAGATATCGGGATCCCTGGGGCCCTGACCTTCCAGTCTTTCAACACGGACTTCATCAAGGCCATGGTCTTGGCTGTGATCCTGGCTCTTACTGCCATTAACGCCTTTGCGCCTCGGGCCGCTTCGGGGGGTCACGCCTACAAGATGGCCCTCTTCGGCGCAATGACCATGGCTGCCACGGGCCTGATCCTTCTAGTGGTTCCGCCCGTGGCCCAAGGCATGTTCTCGGATACGTTATCGCAACCCCTTAGCCAGTGAGGTCTCCAATGAAGCTGCCAAGGCTACTACCTTTCAGACGGGCGAGATCGAAACCGAGCCAGACGCCCCCGGAAGCGGACGCACTGGCCCAGGCGCGCGCCCGGGCGTTGGAGCAGATGCGGGCCCGGCGGGATGCACCGCAGGAGGCCCCTCCCACTGTCGCGCCGATGCCCGCACCCCCGGCGTTGGAGCCGGCGCCGGCCCCCGCAGACGAGACGCAGCCAACGGCACAACCCGAAGTCAGCCCGGGCCCGGCGGAGGACCCCATCGCTGCTGCCCAGGCCGCCGTCGCGGAGGCCGAAGCGCAGCCGGGAGAAGGTCTCGACCCGGATCTGATGGACATCTTTCGGGACGCCAAGCAGGAGACAGAGGACGGTTCCCTGGCGTCTGAAGTCGAAGACGTGCCGATCCAGGACCTCCTGGCGGACCTTCGGACCATCGGCCAGCGCCTGGGCGTGAAGCCCAGCCGGGAGCCTCCTCCAGAGCCCACACGGGTCACGTTCGCGGCACCCGAACCCGAACCGGAGGGCGATCCTGAGGCGCAGGACCAGCAGGAGATCGAACTGCCGAAGGTGATCCAGGTGACTTTGCCGCCCACGGCGGCGGAGGACGATCCCATCGAGGCGCTAGGTATGCCGCCGGAGGAGCCCGTCGCAGATCAGGACGACCCTGCCGAACCGGATGTAGACGACTTGCTGATCCAAGCGGGACACCCGGGTTCCCAAGAGCAGCACGAGGCCGATACGCCGGTGGCGCCGGTTTCGGAGGCAGGCACGCAACAGACGGCGCCTGTTTCCGATCCAGCTGCCCGCCGTTACATCCTGCACGCTCTGTTCTTCCTTCTTGCCCTGGGTCTGGCGGCGGGCGCCGGCATGAGGGGTGCGGCCACGGGCGCCCTTGCCGGGGACTACGGCACCCGTCCTACGCCGGCCGTCCTGGCCTACATGCGGCCGCCCGTGGTGCCTGAGACGGTACGGACATCGTTCGAAACGCCATCTCCCACTCCTTCGCCAACGCCGGAGCCGACGCCTTCACCCACTCCCTCGCCTACGCCGGCCCCCAACTTTCTGCCGATGCTCCCTAAGATTGGCGGGCCCGCCTATTTCCTTTACACCGTGGAGTACGGCGATAGCCTTTCTTCCATCGCCGCCAGCAACGGCATCTGCCCGGATCACATCCTTTGGAACAACCCCGGGCGCAAGGAGCAGGATCCCCTCCTGGTGGGGCAGAAGCTACTGCTCCCCGGCGTGAAGGGCATCGTCCACCGGGTGCAGCCGGGGGATACCTTGGCCAGCATCGCCGCCATGTACAGCACGAAGCCGGAGAAGATAGTGGCGGTCACTAGCAACCACCTGGCGCCCGGGCAGGAGCCTACGCCGGGCAGCCGCATACTGGTGCCCGACGGCATACCCCCTTCAGCTCTACTTAGGGACGAGCAGGCGCAGGAGCTGACCCATGTCCCTTCGCCCTGGGGATACGTCTGGCCCTTCTTCGGACCTGTCACCACCTATTACGGAGAGGAGAGGCCGGGCTATACGCACCTGGCCATCGACATCGGTGGCCTCGGCTCCTACGGCGCGCCGGTCGGCGCTGCCGCGGCGGGTACGGTGGTGGAGGCGACCCACAACGATGCCGCTCTCGGCAACTACGTGAAGATCCAACACGACGACGGGTCCCGCACCATCTACGCTCACCTATCGGAGATCTACGTGACCTCCGGTCAGACGGTGGCCCTGGCCGAGCCCATCGGCGCTCTAGGCTGCACGGGCCACGCCACGGGCACGCACCTGCACTTCGAGCTCTGGATCGATGGCAAGCCGGTCGATCCTCTGGACTATCTCCCCTAGTCTGCCGGGCCAGCGCCTTGCCCCTGTAAAGGCTTGCTAGCGCTCAAGATCAGGGGTACCGCCAGCAGCGCCCCCGCCGCCAACAGCACGAATGCCAGCCGGTAGCTGCCGGTCTCGTCATACACCCAACCGGCGAACACAGGACCGACGAGAGATCCCAGCATGGAGATGGTGAACACCAATCCCTGGATGGCCCCAAAAGCGCGCAGACCGAAGTACTCCGCCTGAAACGCCGGCCTCACCGGGATGAGCCCGCCGAAGCCCAGCGCGAAGACCGGTATGGCGTACAGGGCCTGCCAGGGGCGATGTACCGAGGCGTAGAGGAACAGCGAGAGGCTGGCCAAGGCAAAGGAGCCAGCCAACACCCGCCTCTTGTCCATAACATCTGCCAGTTGGCCGAAGCCCAGGCGGCCTACCAAGCTCAAGAGGGTCATTCCGGTGACCGACGCCGCCGCCAGCCCGCTGGATACGCCGGCGCTGGAGGTCAGAAACGGGATCTGGTGGACGATGATGGCCGTCATTCCCAGGTTGGCGAGGGCTATGGCCAAGGATAACTTCCAGAAGGTGGCCGATCTCAAAGCTTGCCGCACCGTGAGTCCCTCCGGCGCGGCTGCCGGGCCGGGGATCGCCTCTTCGCCCGGCTCGTTGTCCGCCATCAAGCCCATCTCGGAAGGGCGGTTGCGGATGCTCATGGCTAAGGGGAAGCAGACCACGAGCTGCACCACGCCCATGATCAGCAGGGCGTCGCGCCAGCCGAAGAGCGAGATCAACGCCTCCAGCACGAGGACCATCACTCCGCTGGCGCCCGCCCCGGCTGTCATGACGGCCAACGCCCGGCCGCGGCGCTTCTTGAACCAGTGGGCGATGGCCACCATGCCCACCGGGCCTCCCGTTGCGCTAATGCCGATGGCGATGACGACGATGGCGCCGTAGAACCCCCAAAGACTCTCGATGCGGCTCAGGAGAATGAAACCCATGGCCACGAGGGTGACTCCAGTCATCATCAGCCGCCGCGAACCGACGCGATCCACCAGGAAGCCCACGATGGGCGCCGCCAGTCCGCTGACTTCCGAGCGTAAAGAGAAGGCCAGGGAGACGCTGGCCCGGCTCCAACCGAACTCATGGACGATGGGGTTGAAGATGGCTCCAAACCCGTAGAAAAAGGTGCCCCCCGTCAGAAAGACGATGGCGGCCGATGCTAAGACCACCCACCAGCCAAAGTAGATCCCGGTGCGGGACGATACCGCCGTGGCCACTCGCAAAGCAGGTCCTCCCGTGCAATAATAGCGCGCGAGGGCCGGAGAGCACCTGGCAGGCTCGCTGGCGTTGACAGGTCGCCAGGACCAGCGCACAATTCGGGCACCAATGGAGGAGCGGCACGTTTGACGGCGGGCGATCGGTTGCGCAAGAACCTGGAGTTCTGGCACTGGTACCCCCGTATGCTGTGCCAGGGTCTGAGCGACGCGCAGCTTCACTGGCAGCCGCCCGGGAACTCCAATCACATCATCTTCACCCTTTGGCACGCCTACCGGGCGGAGGATCACATCCTCCACCGCCTTCTCATCGGCAGCCCCCCAGTCTTCGAGCGCGAAGGCTGGGACAAACGTTTGCCCGTCCCTGAGCCGGGGAACCCACCCATCGGCACGGGCCTCAGCCGCGATCAGATCGCCGCCATCCGCCTCCGACTGGACGACGTCCTGGAGTACGCAGAAGCCGTGGGCCGGGCGGTGCAGGCCTACGCGGACAGCCTCACGGATGAGCAGGCATCGGAAGCCGTGCCGCTACCTTTCTTCCAGCCCATCTACCCCATGCTCGATTCCGCCAGCCGGGAGGAGATCATCACCTTCTTCTCTATCGGCCATACGGCGGAGCACCTCGGCGAGGTGCAGTACATCAAGGGTCTTCTGGGGATGCGCGGTGCGCC
This sequence comes from Dehalococcoidia bacterium, assembly GCA_034433815.1. Lineage (GTDB taxonomy): Bacteria > Chloroflexota > Dehalococcoidia > SM23-28-2 > RBG-16-64-32 > DAOUAG01. The sequence goes on from DAOUAG010000130.1 coordinate 10,611, forward strand.
GCTCTAACGGCCTGGCGCACTGCTGGCGCCTGTCCCTGCTTCTGTTCTTCGTCGTCCTGGCCCTGGTAAAGGCGGGTCAACCCCCGGCCACTGCCCAGTCTCGGGACGCCGAATCTCTTGCCGCCGTGCCGGGCGAACTCGTCCTGCGCCTGGCTCCAGGGCCGTCCTCTGACGGCGCTAGGGCGTTGCAAAAGATTGGCTCGGTACGGGGCGTGGCTGTCAAGAGCGTGTGGCTAGGGGGCCGCTACGCCACAGTTCGCGTGCCTCCGGGGCAGGAAGCAGAGTACCGAGAGCGGCTGGAGACCATTGCCGGCGTCCTCAGCGCGGAGCCCAACTACATCCTTCGCCTGGCCTTCGTGCCCGACGACCCCTACTATCCCTACCAGTGGAACCTCCCGCTGGTGCAAGCAGACCAGGCCTGGGAGGTGACTCAGGGCCAGGGTGTGACGGTGGCTGTCCTGGATACGGGCGTGGCGTTCGAAGACTACGGGTTGTTCATCCGGGCGCCAGACCTTGCCCGGACGGCCTTCGCCTCTCCCTACGACGCCCTGAGCGAAGGCCCCCATCCCAACGATGCTCATGGCCACGGCACCCATGTTACAGGCACCATCGCCCAGGATACCGATAATGGCATCGGGGCTGCGGGCATCGCCCCTGGGGTGACCATCATGCCGGTGCGGGTGTGTATGCAGAGCAGCTGTCCAGATGATGCCATCATCCGCGGGATCCTTTGGGCGGTGGACCACGGCGCGCGGGTGATAAATATGAGCCTTGCCGGAGATATCCTCACGGGGGCAGAGCGTGACGCGCTCCAGTACGCCGAGGATCACGATGTCCTGGTGGTGGCCGCGGCCGGCAACGGGGGGTTTGACGGCCGGGGCGATCCTTACCTGGCCTATCCGGCGGCGGTGGAGACCGTGCTGTCCGTCGGCTCGGTGCGCCAGGACGGCCTGCGCGCCCCTTACTCCAATTACGGCTTTGGCGAAGGGGAAGCGTCTCAACTCGCCGAACGACGCGGCCGTTCACCGCGACGGATCGATCTGGTTCACCGACCCCATCTACGGCATTCGCGGCAACTACGAAGGGTTCAAGGCGGAGTCCGAGGTCAAGCCGGGCGTGTATCGCGTGGACGGCTCGTCGGGCGACGTCGCGCTCATCACCGATGAGATCACCGGGCCGAACGGGATCTGCTTCTCGCCGGACTACAAGATCCTCTACGTGGCCGACACGGGGAGCGGCCGGCAGATTCGCGCGTTCGACGTGGATGGGGCGGGGGTCCGCAACGGCCGCCAGCACGCGGCGCTGACGATTCCGGGAAC
>DAOUAG010000131.1:0-18499 GCA_034433815.1 Dehalococcoidia bacterium
CGCCCTTCGACAGGGCCCGCGACGGTTTCCTTGTCCCTTGGGATGGGCTCTCCTACAATTCAAACCGTTAACTGAGCCGTGGCCTCCGCGGCCGGCGGCTAGATGAAGCCATGACGCGTGAAAGTGCTGGCCTGCCCCGCGAGCAGGCGGAGATGCCCAAGGCCTACGACCCGTCGCAGGTCGAGACTTCCCTTTACCAGTTCTGGCTGGAAAGGGGCTACTTCAAGCCGACTATAGACCCGGCGAAGCGGCCCTTCTGCATCATCATGCCGCCGCCTAACGTAACGGGGGAGCTGCACCTGGGCCATGCCCTCACCGCCACCATCGAGGATTGCCTGGTGCGCTGGCACCGCATGATGGGCGACCCCACCCTATGGCTGCCCGGCGTCGACCACGCCGGCATCGCCACGCAGAACGTCGTGGAGAAAGAGATCGCCAAGGAGGGGCTGACCCGGCACGACCTGGGCCGCGAGGCCTTCCTGGAGCGCGTTTGGGCTTGGGTCCGCAAGTATCGCAGCGTCATCTCCCACCAGCACATGCGCTTGGGCGCCTCCTGCGACTGGGACCGCGAGGTCTTCACGATGGACGAGGGGCCACAGCGGGCGGTGCGCGCCACGTTCGTCCGCCTGTACAAGGACGGGCTCATCTATCGTGGCGAGAGGATCATCAACTGGTGCCCCCGCTGCCAAACGGCGCTCTCGGACCTGGAGGTGGAACACGAGGAAAGGGACTCCCATCTCTGGTACGTCCGCTATCCCCTACTGGACGATCAGGGTAAGGAGACAGGTGAACACATAGTCATCGCCACCACCCGCCCGGAAACCATCGTGGCGGATGTGGCCATCGCCGTGAACCCGAGGGTTGAGCGATGGCAGAGGATGGTGGGGCGCAAGGCCCTCTTGCCCATCATCGGGCGCCACATCCCCATAATCGCCGACGATGCCGTGGACCCGGAGTTTGGCACGGGCGCCCTCAAGATCACCCCCGGGCACGACACGGTGGACTTCGAGATCGGAGAGCGCCACGGGCTCCCCGCCATCGTGGCGGTGGCGGCCGACGGCACGATGAACGAGGAGGCCGGGCCCTACACAGGGATGGACCGGTTCGAGTGCCGCCGGGCCATCGTGGCGGACCTGGAACGCCTCGGCCTGCTGGAGAAGACGACGCCTCACCGCCACGCCATCGGCCAATGCCAACGCTGCGACACCATCGTCGAGCCCATCGTCAGCAAGCAGTGGTTCGTGCGCACCGGGCCGCTAGCGGGGCCCGCCATCGAGGCGGTGCGCGATGGCCGCATCAAGATCCTGCCCAAGCGCTTCGAGCGCGTGTACATGCACTGGATGGAGAACATCCGCGACTGGTGCATCTCGCGCCAGCTCTGGTGGGGACACCGCATCCCCGTCTGGTACTGCCAGGCCTGCGCTGAAGTCATCGTCGAGCTGGAAGACCCGTCCGCTTGCCCTCGCTGCGGCTCCGGCAATCTGGAGCAAGACCCCGACGTCCTGGACACCTGGTTCTCCTCAGCCCTCTGGCCACACTCCACCTTGGGCTGGCCGAACGACACGGAAGATCTGCGCTACTTCTACCCTACGTCGGTGCTGGAGACGGGGTACGACATCCTGTTCTTCTGGGTGGCCCGCATGATCATGATGGGCCTGTACAACATGAAGGATGTGCCCTTCCGCCACGTGTACCTCCACGGCATCGTGCGAGACGAACAGGGCCGTAAGATGAGCAAGAGCGTCGGCAACGTCATCGATCCCCTGGAGTCCGTCGAGAAGTACGGGTGCGATGCCTTGCGCTTCACGCTGGCCACGGGCGGAGCGCCGGGCGCCGACTTCCGCATATACGATGAGAAGCTGGAGGGCGGGCGCAACTTCGCCAACAAGATATGGAACGCGGCCCGCTTCGTCATCCAGAACATCCAAGGCCAAAAGATCGCCCTTCCCGGCGTCGAACGAGCGTCGCTAGAGGCCCGGCGCACCTGGCCGCTGGAAGACCGCTGGATCGTCTCCCGCCTCTTGTGCACGGCGGCGGAGACCAACAAGCTCTTGGGAGAGTTCCAGATAAACGAGGCAGGACGCCTGCTCTACGACTTCTTCTGGAGCGAGTTCTGTGATTGGTATCTGGAGATGGCCAAGGTGCGACAGAAGGAGGGCGACGGGACGGCCCTGGCGGTGGCCACGGACGTGCTCCAGGCGGCCCTGCGACTCTTGCATCCCTTCATGCCCTTCGTCACGGAGGCCGTCTGGCAACATCTGCGCCAGCGCGTGGAGGGCCTTGGGGAGGCGCTGATCGTGGCGCCATATCCCGCCGGCACGCCGGAAGCCGACAGGGAGGCCGAGGATCGGGTGGGCGTCCTCATCGATGTGGTTCGCGCCATCCGCAACATCCGCGCCGAGCGAGGTGTGGATCCGGCTCGGTGGGTGGAGGCCTACGTCGCTAGCGACGGCGCCGGCGAGGGCGGGCTGCTGCCGGTCCTGGAGGGATGGCGCCCCATCCTGGAGTCGCTGGCCCGGGTGCGACCGCTGCACCTGCTGGCTGGGGCATCGCAGGCCCCCACCGCTGGGGTGGCCACGGCCGTCCTGGCTGGAGCTCAGGTCGTGCTGCCCCTGGCCGGCATGATCGACATCCAGGCCGAGCGGCAGCGGCTCTCCGCCCAGCTGGCCGAAGCAGAGGGAGAGGTGCAAAGATTGACTGCGAAGCTGGCCAACGAAGGTTTTCGCACAAAAGCGCCAGCCTCAATAGTAGCCAAGGAGGAAGAACGGCTGGCCTCGGCCAAGGGCCGTGTGGAGGCCCTCAGGCAGCGCCTGGCCGAGCTGGGTTAGCAACATAAAGAAAGCGGATGCTTCCGTTTTTGACTCTAAGAAGCCCCCGTGCTAGCATCCTTGTGGCAAATGGCACAAATGGCTAACTTTGGCTCAATCCGGAGTCGCCTTCTGTGATCCAAGATCTGTTCGCTAACTACATCGCTGTGCTCATCGCCACCATCCTGGGCGTACTGCTGGTAGCGGGCGCCCTGATTGGCAACTGGGTCCTAGCGCCGCGGCAGGCCAGCCGCACCAAGGGCGTCTCCTATGAGTGCGGCATGTTGCCCATCGGCCGGGCCCGCACCCAGGTCCACTTCCGGTACTATCTCTTCGCCATCCTGTTTCTTATCTTCGACATCGAAGCGGTGTTCCTGTTCCCCTGGGCCGTGACCTTCGTGGGAGTGGGCAAACAGGCTTTCTACGAGATGCTGGCCTTCATCGGCGTGCTGGCCTTCGGGCTCTTGTACGCCTGGAAGAAGGGCGTTCTGCGCTGGCGGTAGGACGGGCATGACGGAACGCAGGCTCATCGAGGTGCACGAGGTTCGGGACGACCCGCAGCTAGCCGTCACCGGCGTGGTGACGCCGGAGATGCGGCACCGGATCAAGAGCCTGGAGCCTACACCGGCGGACCCTGCGCAGGGGCGCGCCCTCTACCGGCAGCTCCTGCCGGGAATCATACAGGTTCCGGCGGATTGGCTGATAGCCTGGGGGCGCAAGTCATCCCTGTGGCCCCTCACCTTCGGACTGGCCTGTTGCGCCATCGAAATGATCTCCACCTTCATGGCCCGGCACGATCTGGACCGCTTCGGCATAGTGCCTTGGCCGTCGCCCCGCCAGGCCGACGTGATGATCGTCTCCGGCACGGTCACCAAGAAGATGGCGCCGGCGGTGAAGCTACTGTACGAGCAGATGCCCAGCCCCAAGTGGGTCATCAGCATGGGGGCCTGCGCCACCAATGGCGGCCCCTACACTCGGTACGACCGGGTGCTTCAGGGGGTGGACAAGATCATACCTGTGGACGTGTACGTCCCCGGCTGTCCTCCCAGACCAGAGGCGCTCATGGACGCCTTCCTGGCGCTGCAGAAGAAGATCATGGAAGACCGGGGCAAGGTGGGCAACGCCTAATGGCGCAGGAGGCGGCTACAACACCCCTTTCGCCCGGGCCTGTGGCCCGGCTTTTTCAGACCGTCCTCCCAGACGTCCCCTTCCAGCTAGCGCCCTCGCCCGGCGATGAGGTGCTGGTGGTGCGCAGAGACGATCTTTTGCGGGTGATGGAAGCCGCCCGCAGGGACCCGCGGCTGGAGTTCGACTTCCTGCGCTGCGTCTCCGGGGTCGACTGGCTGACGGAGTTCGAGGTGGTGTACCACCTCTGGTCCTACAAGCATGGCCACGGCGTGGCCATCAAGGTGCGCTTTCCGCAGGAGGATCCGCACGTGCCCACGGTCACCCACATCTGGGCGGCCGCCAACTGGCTGGAACGGGAGACCCACGAGATGTTCGGCATCGTCTTCGACGGGCACCCGGATCTTCGGCCCCTTTTGTTGGAAGAGGGGTTGGGCTACTACCCCCTGCGCAAGACGCACCCCCTGGCGGAGATCGAAGACTGGCAGGAGGACTACCTGCGCCAGATCGAGGATATGGCCCGCGCCGGGGCCGCTGCCGCCGGCGCTCCTGCGGCCGATGAGAAGGCGGCCAAGATAGCCGCCGCCCAGGCCAAAGCAGCCATCATCAAGAAGGCCCGCGAAGAGGCCCGGGCCAAGGGGCTCTCACCCGAGGAGGAGAAGGCGGCCGTCCAAGCGGCGCTGGCTAAGTTCGAGGAAGAACAGGCCGCAGCAGCGCCCGCCGCGGCGCCTGCCAAGCCGGTGGACGAGAAAGCAGCCCGCATCGCGCAGGCCCAGAAGAAGGCCGCCGTCATCAAGAAGGCCCGCGAGGAGGCCCGCGCCAAGGGGCTCTCGCCAGAGGAGGAGCGCCTGGCGGTGGCCGAGGCCCTCAAGCGGCTGGCGGAAGAGGAGAAGGGGGGCTAGCTGTGGCGGCCGAGTACCGGGCTCCGCTGCACGAGCTCGAGACCATCGATATCAACGTCAACGTGGGGCCGCAGCACCCGGCGACCCACGGGGTGTTCCGCATGGTGCTGACGGTGGACGGCGAAGTGGTGACGGACCTAGACCCGGTCATCGGCTACATGCACCGGGGCAACGAGAAGCTGCCCGAAAACTGCGACTACCGCCAGGTCATCGGCTACCACGACCGCACCGAGTATCTGGCCCAGTTCAACGCCGAACACTGCTACGTGCTGGCCGTGGAGAAGCTGGCCGGCATACAGCCGCCCGAACGGGCCGAGTACATCCGGGTGATCATGGCCGAACTAAACCGCATCACCAGCCACCAGATGTTCTTCGGCGCCTTCGGCACAGACCTGGGTCTCTTCGGTACCTCCTTCATGTACGCCTTCCGTGACCGGGAGATCGTGCTGGACCTTCTGGAGGAGGTCACCGGCGAACGCATGATGTACAACTACTTCCGCCCTGGCGGCGTGGCCTGGGACGTACCCGAGAACTTCAAGGAACGTTGCACCGACGTCATCCGCCGGGTGCGCAGGGGCCTGCAAGACCTGCGAGGGCTCTTCCTGGAGAACGAGGTGGTACTGGCCCGCTGCCGGGGCCTGAGCCCCGTCAGCGTCCAGGACGCCATCGACTGGGGGCTCACGGGCCCCATGCTGCGGGCAACGGGCTTCCGGCACGATCTCCGCAAGGCAGAGCCCTACTCCCTGTACGACCGCTTCGACTTCGACATCCCGGTGGGCACCCAGGGCGACGTCTACGACCGGCTGACGGTGCGCCTGGAGGAGGCCTACCAATCTACGCGCATCGTGGAGCAGGCGCTGGAGCAGATGCCCGAGGGGCCCATCATGGCCGAAGGGATGAAGCGGATCCTACGGGTTCCGCCCGGCGAGGTGTACCAACGGGTGGAGGCTCCGCGCGGCGAATATGGCCTGTACCTCGTGTCCAACGGCTCCGATAAGCCCTACCGGCACAAGATCCGGGCCGCCTCTTTCTGCAACCTCTCGGCCCTGCGCAACATGTGCGTCGGACACTACGTGGCGGACGTGGTGATCATCCTAGGCTCCATAGATATCGTGCTGTGCGAGGTGGACCGCTGACGGTGATCCTGGCCAACCTGATTTCAGACAACCCTTGGCTCGAGGGCCTGGCGCGCATGATCATCGTCGCCCTCATCGTGCCCCTTTCGGTCATCGTTCTGACTTGGCTCGAGCGCAAGGTCATCGGCCGGCTCCAAATGCGGCTGGGACCCATGCGGGTGGGCCCATACGGCGTGCTTCAGGGCGTGGCCGACACCATCAAGCTCCTAACGAAGGAAGACCTGCGACCCCAGACGGCGGATCGCTGGACGTTCGAGCTGGCGCCTTTCGTCGTGGTGGTGCCGGTGTTCATGGCAGTGGTGGCCCTGCCCTTCACGGCGGACATTCTGGTCCGCAACATGGCCCTGGGGCTCTTCTACATCCTGGCAGTGACAGGGCTATCCATCGTCGGTTTCGTGATGGCCGGCTGGGGATCCGATAACAAGTACGCCCTCCTGGGGGGCGTGCGCGCTGGCGCCCAGCTCATCAGCTACGAGATACCGTTGGTCATGGCGGCCGTGGCCATCGCCATGGTGGCCGGCACCCTGAACCTGTCGCTCATCAGTGCCCAGCAGGACGACACCCCCTACATCGTGTATCAGCCGCTTACGTTCCTGATATTCGTTACCTCCGGCCTGGCCGAGCTCTACCGCCAGCCCTTCGATATTCCGGTGGCGGAGTCGGAGGTCGTGGGTGGCCCGTTCGTCGAGTACTCCGGCATCCGCTGGTCCATGTTCCAGATGGGGGAATTCGTGAGTTTGGTCCTCCTAAGCATCCTGGGGTCGATCCTCTTCCTGGGAGGTTGGAGTTTCCCCTTCGGGAACGACGCCGCGCCTCTGCTCCAGGCGGCGACCATGGCGGTGAAGACCTTCGCCCTCATCCTGTTCTTCATGTGGATGCGGGGGAGCCTGCCACGTCTGCGCATAGACCAGCTCATGTCCTTCTGCTGGCAGCTGCTTCTGCCCTTCGCCTTCCTTCAGATCGCCCTGAACGGGCTGGTTCTGGTCTACGATTGGGAGAAGGTCACGCTGACCGTATTCTCCAGCCTGGCGGCGGCCGCAGCTCTCGCCCTAACCTATCGGGCCGCCCGGCGCGCGGGCCTGGCGCCCTTCCGGCCGATGGAGCCGGCAAAACAGCCAGCCGGAGGTGTGTTGTAGGATGATCGGCGTTCTGAAGGCCATAGGCACGACGCTGCGGGCGGCGATGCGGAAGCCCGTGACGGTGCAGTACCCAACGGAGAAGAAGGAGCTTGCCCACCGATCGCGCGGGTTCCCCGTGCTCCTATGGGACGCAGAGGTAGAGGAGCCCTTCTGCACCGGCTGCCAGGTCTGCGCCCGCTACTGCCCGGTGGAGTGCATGACGGTCACTATGAAGGACAACCCGAAGTTCGCGGAGGGCAAGAGCAAGCGCAAGAAGATAGTGGATCGCTTCTTCATCGATTACTCCCGCTGCATGCGCTGCGACATCTGCGTCGAGGTGTGCAACTTTGGGGCGATCGTCATGAACAACACGTGGCAGGGCATCGAGCTCTCGCGCTACGACCGGCAGGACCTGGTCATGGACCTGCCGGCGCTGTTGGCCCAATCCAAGTCCGGGAAATTGGTGGATCCCTTCCGGGATCCGATGGGAGCCGCTCACCACGGTTGGGCCCCCAAAGCCCCCGGGGAGGAGGCCGGCGAGGAAAGCGGAGAGGGATAGCACAGCGTTGAGCACGCAGCGTTTCTGTTAGGGCTATGAGCTACGAGGAGGTCATCTTCTACGTTGTGGCGGTCGTGGCCGTCGTTGGCGGGCTGGGCGTGGTCCTGGCCCGCAACGTGGTGCACTCCGCCCTATTTTTGGTGCTGGCGCTCATGGCGGTGGCAGGGATCTTCATCCTCCTGGCTGCCGAATTTCTGGCCATAGTGCAGGTGCTTATCTACGGAGGCGCCGTCACCATCCTGATCCTCTTCGCCATGATGCTCACCAGGGTGCGGGATATGCCGGCAGCGCTGGACGGCCCGCAGAAGCCCTTCGCGGCCCTGGCGGCGGGCGCCTTCCTGGGGATCGCCCTTACGGCCATCTTCAGCACCGACTGGCCCGGCCAAACCAAGGAGGTGAACGTAGTGCCCTTCGAAGAGATCGGCAAGGCGCTGTTCACCACCTGGGCCGTGCCCTTCGAGATCGCCTCTCTGGTGCTGACGGTAGCACTCTTGGGCGCCATCATCCTAGCCCGCAGCGAGGAGGGCGAATGATACCCCTGAACAACTTCCTTGCGCTCAGCGCCATCCTCTTCTCCCTCGGTGTGTACGGCGTCCTGGCACGGCGTAGCGCCGTGCTGATGCTGATGTCCATCGAGCTCATGCTCCAGGCGGTGAGCATCAACTTCATCGCCTTCGCCGTGTACTTCTCGCCGGAGACCTTCACCGGCCTCATCTTCGCCGTGTTCGTCATCACCATCGCGGCGGCGGAGGTCGGCCTGGCGCTGGCCATCATCCTGCGGCTGTTCCGGAACAGGGCGACGGCCAACGTAGACGAAGCGGACCTGATGAAGTGGTAGAGGTGATGATCTAGCGTGGGCATGGAACAAGTCTGGCTCTTGCCGGCCATACCGGCCGCAGCCTTCGCGGTGTTGCTCCTCTTCGGGCGCTACCTGCCGCGCCGGGGCGACTGGCTGAGCATCGCTGCCATCGCCGCCTCGTTCGTGCTGTTCTTCCCGGTGCTGACGGATCTGCTGGACAAAGTCGAAGAGCCGGGGTTCCAGGGAGGAGGCAAAGCCTGGGACTGGGTGTCCTTCGATAGCTTCCGCATCGTGCTCGGCTTCCACGTTGATCAGATCACCATCGTCATGCTGGCGGTCGTGACCTTCGTGGCCCTGATGGTGCAGGTGTACTCCGTCGGCTACATGCGGGGCGACCCACGTTACGGCTGGTACTTCACGGCGATGTCCTTGTTCGCCGCCTCGATGCTGACGCTGGTCCTGGCGGACAACCTGCTGCTCCTGTACGCCGCCTGGGAGGGCGTGGGCTTCTGCTCGTTCCTCCTCATCGGCTTCTGGTGGGAGAAACGCTCGGCGGCTGAGGCGGCCAAGAAGGCGTTCATAACGACGCGCATCGGCGACGTCGGCTTCCTCATCGGCATCATCATGCTCTGGAAGGAGGCCGGCACCTTCGATATCAGCGAGATATTCAAGTTCGCTGAGGAAGGGGGCTACGACAACACTTACCTAACGGCGGCTGTCCTCTTTCTCTTCGCTGGGGCCGCCGGTAAGTCCGGCCAGTTTCCGCTGCACGTCTGGCTGCCCGATGCCATGGAGGGCCCGACGCCCGTCTCGGCCTTGATCCACGCGGCCACGATGGTGGTGGCCGGGGTGTACCTGGTGGCCCGCATGTTCCCCCTCTTTGAGATGGCGGACCCGGTGGCGCTGGATGTCGTCCTGGCCATCGGTCTCACGACAGTGCTGCTGTCGGCGACCATGGGCCTGGCGGCCACGGACATCAAGCGGGTGATCGCCTACTCCACCCTGAACTCCCTTGGGCTGATGATGGTTTCCCTCGGCGCCGGGTCTGTCACCGGGGCCATGCTTTATCTCTTCGTCCACGGTTTCTTCAAGGCGCTGCTCTTCCTTGGCTCTGGCTCCGTCATCCACGCCACCGAGCGGCAGGACATCAACGACCTGGGTGGGCTAGCGGCCAAGATGCCCGTGACAGCAGTCACCTTCCTTATCGGCGCGCTGGCAATGGTGGGCATCTTCCCCCTTTCCGGCTTCTGGGCCAAGGACGAGGTGCTGCACGCCGTGGACAGCCACGAGGGTCTAGGCGTCTACCTCTTGGTGCTGGTTAGCATAGTGATCACGGCCCTGTACATGACGCGGCTGTTCGTGCGGACCTTCCTCTTCGCTCCGCGGGACCGCCACGCCCAGGAGCACGCCCACGACGCCGGGCCCGTTATGACGGTGCCGCTCTTGCTCCTGGCCGGCCTGACGCTGGTGGCCGGGCTGGTGGTCTTCGACTCCATCGGCGATGCCCTTGGCTTCCCCGGGGGGTTTGGCAAGTTCGTTTTCTTCGAGGAGCCGGAGAAGTTCAAGTTCAACTGGGACATTGCGGCCATCTCGACGGTGCTGGCCGTAGCAGGCGTTGTGGCCGGGTGGTTCATCTGGTCCGAGGAGGCGCAGCCAGCTCGCCGGCTGGGCGAGACGTTCCGTCCGGTGTATAACCTCCTCTACAACCGGTACTACATCGACGACATCTACCAGTTCGGCATCGACCACATCGTCTTGGCGGCCGGCAGCGTCTTGGCCTGGTTCGACCGCAACATCGTCAACGACACGGCGGTGGACGGTTCGGCGGGCCTGGGGTATTTCACTGGATTCGGGTTGAAGTTCCTGGAAACGGGTAAGCTGCCCAATTACGCCCTGGCCATCGCTGCCGGCGTGGTGGTGATGGCGGCGCTGCTCCTGACGCTTAAGGCTTGACCATGGAATACGTGCTATTGGCGCTCATCGCAATACCCCTGGGCTGCGTGCCCATCTTCATGCTGATACCCTCGCGCTACCCGCAGCTCGTGCGTTATGTGGCGGCCCTGGGGGGCGCCGCCATGTTCGTCCTCTCGCTGGTCGTCTTCTTCGCCTACGAGTATCAGGGAGGCAGCGGCCTGCGCTTCGCCCTACAGTGGGCGTGGCTAGAGAACGTGGGTTTTCTGGGCGAGAAGGGCATCTCCCTGCACCTGGCGGTGGACGGCATCGCGGCGCCTATGGTGCTCCTTACGGGCATCGTCATATTCGCCGGCGTGTTCGTCTCCTGGAACATCGACTACCGCAATAAGGACTACTTCGTCCTGCTCTTCCTGCTGGTCTCCGGCGTCTTCGGAGTGTTCGTAGCGCAGGATCTGTTCTTCCTGTTCTTCTTCTACGAGGTGGCGGTGCTGCCCATGTACCTGCTCATCGCCATCTGGGGCGCCTCCAGCGACTTCGGAACCTTCGTGCGAACGAAGGAATACGGGGCGATGAAGCTGGTGCTGTACCTGGTGGCGGGCAGCGTGCTCATCTTCATCGGCATCTTTGCCACCTTTGTGGAGGCGGACAAGGGGAGCTTCGACCTCCCGGTGCTGGGCTCCGTGGCCTACGACGAATCGTTCCAGAAGTGGGTCTTCCCCTTCTTCATGATCGGGTTCGGGGTGTTGGCTGGCCTGTGGCCCTTCCATACGTGGTCGCCCGACGGCCACGTGGCGGCGCCGACGGCCGTTTCCATGTTGCACGCCGGCGTGCTGATGAAGCTGGGCGCCTTCGGCATACTGCGGGTCGGGATAACGATCCTGCCCCAGGGCGCCGAGTTCTGGTCGCCGGTGCTGATGACGCTGGGAGTGACGGGGGCGCTGTACGGGGCCATCTCCGCACTGGCGCAGCGGGACCTGAAGTACATGGTGGGATACTCCAGCGTGAGCCACATGGGCTACGTCCTGATGGGCCTGGCCACCTTGGACCACGTGGGGGTGAACGGCGCGGTGCTCCAGATGTTCGCCCACGGCGTGATGACGGCCCTAATGTTCACCAACGTCGGCGCTGTGTACGACCAGGCCCACGTGCGCGATATGACGGTGTTCGGGGGCATCGCCAAGCGGATGCCGCGCCACGCGGCCTTCTTCGCCGTGGCGGGCCTTTCCTCCCTCGGCCTGCCCGGGCTGGCGGGATTCATCGCCGAGTTCCACATCTTCGTGGGCACCTTCCGGGCGGGCTTCTGGTGGGCAGGTGTCGCGGGCGTAGCAGCGGCGGCGATAACCGCCACCTACATCCTGCGCATGCTGGCCCGGGCCTATTTCGGCCCGCTGAACGAGAAGTGGGAAAGCCTGAAGGAGATGCGCCTGGGCGAGCAGTTCGCCGGGGCGCTTCTGGTGGCCTCCATCCTCTTCATGGGGCTCTGGCCCGATGTCTTCATCGACCGGATCACGGACAGCGTGAGTAACATCCCGGGGATAAGCTAGCGTGAACGATGGGCTGAACTTCGAGTGGGGTCTCCTAGCGCCAGAGTACGTTCTGGCCGGATGGGCGGCCGGCATGATCCTGTTGGATCTGTTCTGGGGCCGCCTAGGCAAGGAAGCGCTGGGCTACGTGGCGGCGGCAGGGGCACTGTTGGCCGCGGGCCTGTCCCTCATCTGGGTAGACGACACAACGGACTTCGCCGGCCTCCTGGACATCAACGACTATACGACCTTCTTCCGTGTGTTCTTCGGGCTTATAGCGGCCTTCGCCTGCGTGGCCTCCGCGCGGTACGTGAAACAGCAGCTCTTGCACCCCGGCGAGTACTACGCCCTGATTCTGGTGGGGGCCATAGGCGCCAACGGAATGGCGGCGGCACGGGAGCTGCTGACAGCCTACATCTCCCTGGAGCTTCTCAGCTTCTCCCTGTACGTGCTGGCCTCCTACGCCAAGTTCGACCTGCGCTCCAACGAGGGCGGGTTGAAGTACATGATGCTCGGGGCCTTCTCCAGCGCCATCTTCCTCTACGGCGTCAGCATGGTGTACGGAGCCACGGGGGCGACCCACTTTGCGGCCATCCGGGACGCGGTAACCGGCGACGTCAGCGGCATCGATACGGCGCTCCTTCTGGGGCTGGCGCTGATGATCGCGGGGCTGGGCTTCAAGGTAAGCGCCGTGCCCTTCCACATGTGGACGCCCGACGCCTACGAGGGCGCGCCGCTACCGATAACGGCGCTCATTTCGGCGATATCCAAGGCGGCAGGGTTCGCCCTCTTCCTCAAGTTGTTCGTGCAGGCCTTCCTGCCCTTGGTGGACGACTGGAAGTACTTTATCGCCGGCCTCTCGGTGCTGACGATGTCGCTAGGGAACCTGGTGGCCATCCAGCAGCACAACATCAAGCGACTGTTGGCCTACTCCAGCATCGCCCAGGTGGGCTACCTGCTGATGGGCATAGCGGCCCTCTCGCCGGATTCGGACGGCGCCGCCAGCGCGCTGGTGCTGCACCTGACGGGATACGTGGTGACGAACCTGGCGGCCTTCGTCTGCGTCATCATCTGGTACAACTGGACCGGAGAAGAGGAGATCAAGGGGTTCGCTGGGGCAGCAGAACGGGCGCCCTTCCTGGCCCTATGCCTGAGCATCGCCCTCTTCTCATTGGCAGGGATGCCCCTCTTCGCCGGCTTTGCCACCAAGTTCATCCTCTTCCAGGCAGCCGCGCGGGAAGACCTCCTGTGGTTGGCGGGCATCGCCGTGTTCATGAGCTTCATCTCCCTCTACTACTATCTGGTAGTGATCAGGGAGATGTACCTCGGGAAGCCAGCAGAGCCCGTGCGCTTCCCGACGCCCTGGCTGGAATATGGGGCCCTGACGCTGCTCATCATCGGCGTCTTCGTTGTGGGCTTGTACCCGCAGCCGGTGTTCGATGCCGTCGACTCCAGCACGGCAGCGATATTCCTCTAGCCCCGCCGCGTTGGGGGCTAACGGCCGGCCAGCGCCTCTCGCAGTTGGGCCAGGTGCTCCTGGGCGTGCGCAACCTCGGCCTCGGCGCGCTTTCGGACCGAGGTGGGCCCGGATTCCGGATGGATGCCCGGACGCTCCCAGGCGGCCGCGGGAAGGCGTTCCAACTGGTAGGCCAACCCGGTGAAGAAAGCCCGCAGGGTCATTAAGGCGCGCCGCACATCCTCCTCCTGGTAGCGCCGCTCTGCCGCCCAGGCGTCGGGATCATACGGAACCAGGGTGGGGTTGTCCTGCTCCAACATCTGGCGGATGCGCAACCCTTCCTCGGCAGCGGAATCCCGCAGGTGGCAGATGATCTCGATGGCAGACCATCCTCCGCTAGCAGGCCGCCGGCGCAGGGCATCCTCCGGCAAGCCGCCGCATAGCGCCTCGACCTCGTCCGGGAGGGAGCGCAAGAACGCGATGATCCCGGTTGGTTCCGCCACGGGCCCATTATAGCCCGGGGGCTGCTACGGGCTGGGCGACGACTGCCGGGTAGGCATCCAGGCGAGCCTCGATCTGTTGGGCCGTAGGAACGCCCTCGACGCCTTCGCCCTCGATTACCAGGGACGCGGCAGCGCTGGCGAAGCGGGCGGCGTCCCAGGGGTCGCCCCCGCGGGAGAAGCGAATGAGGAAGGCGGCAGCGAAGACGTCTCCGGCGCCGGTGGGGTCCACCGCCCGGGCTGGAAAGGCGCCGATGTGGCGCCAACGCCCTTCGTGGCAGATGTCGGCCCCGTTAGGGCCTCGGGTGAAGCACACCGTTGGCACCATCTGGCTCCAGCGGGCCAGGGCGTCCGGCGCATCTGAGGGGGGGACGTCCTCATCGGACAGAAAGAGGGCCTGCGCGTGGCGGAGGATTGGTTCATCACGCCAGGCCTGGGGATGGATGGGCCGGACCCGGCCATCGGGACCGATCTCCCGCAGCCAACCCTGGGCGCCGGCGCCGAGAAGGGCCTTGGGGAAGCAGGCCGCCAGGGACTCCTCGATCTCGCCCGCCACCGGGCCCAGCAAGACGATGGGGGATTCGCTCCAGGGCGGCGGCAGATGCCGGGGGCCGATGGCGGGAGCCCGCCGCGGCGCCGTCTGCGTGCGCCGGAGGCCAGGGCCGTACACATTGCGCATGGCCGTCGTGCAGGGCGCCGATATGGCGTGAACGTCGATGCCTGGCAGGAGACCGGCGAGGGGCAGATCCGGCGAGCAGGCCGTGAGGACGGCCGCGCGCAACCCCAGGTTGCGGGCGAGAGTAGAGGCGTAGGAGGCGGCACCGCCCAGACGCCAGGGCTCGGGGCTCGTATCAGAAAGAAGGTCTTGGACGACGTGGCCGATGACCAGAAAGTCCGGCGGCACCGGCCACCCTACCGGCGAGGCCCCCCGCCTCGCTGAGGCCGGATGACCACCTTCCGTGCATCCCCGCTACCAATGGAGCTGGTGGCGACGTTGGGGTCGTTGGCCAGGGCCAGATGGATGATGCGGCGCTCCGCCGCGGGCATGGGCTCCAGGGTAATGGGCCGCCGCGTCTGGCGGACGCGCTCCGCCATACGGCGCGCTAGATTGCGGAGCGTCTCTTCCCGGCGGCGGCGGTAGCGTTCGACATCGACGGTGACCAGAACGCGAGAGCCAAGCTGGCGGGTCACCATGACGTTCACCAGATACTGGAGGGCAGCCAGCGACGTACCCCGTCGGCCGATGAGCAGACCCAGGTCCTCGCCGCCCTCGATGTCCAGGACGGCCGTCGCCCGTCCCAAACCATCGGCGGGCGTCTCCGGGGCCCGGACGGACACCTCGGCAGGGATGTCCATAAGGCGCAAGAGATCACGCAGGAAGTTCGCTGCGGCGGCGAC
This sequence comes from Dehalococcoidia bacterium, assembly GCA_034433815.1. Taxonomy (GTDB): domain Bacteria; phylum Chloroflexota; class Dehalococcoidia; order SM23-28-2; family RBG-16-64-32; genus DAOUAG01. The sequence goes on from DAOUAG010000131.1 coordinate 15,238, forward strand.
CTCTTCCGAGTCCAGGCTCTTTAGTTCCACTTCGCCCTCTACGAGTTCCTCGGGTTCGACGGGAGCCGGACGCGCTCCCTCGACGAGGGCCGTTACCCTTACCCGGGCTTGCTCGCCGCCGAAGCCGAAGATGCCCGGCTTGCCCGGGGTCAAGACCTCGATGGAGACCTGGCTGCGCTTGAGGCCAAGCTCCTGGAGAGCGATCTCGATGGCTTCATCAATGGTTTTTGCGCTTACCTCTACGCTTTCCATGTCGGGGCCTCCCTTTTTCCGGCGGAGCCTCGCGGGGCGGCTCCGGCGATTGCTGTTCTCCTTCGTCTGTGGCCGGCACGCCAGTCTTCCCAGCCTTGGCGGTCGGAGCAGGGGTAGGAGGCGGGCCAGGTAGGAAGATCTGGCGCCAGCTCACGGCCCGCCTACCGTAAACATAATAGCTGGCGAAAAGGCTGAAGATGTTGGACGTGACCCAGTAGACGCCAACACCGCTGGGAAGGCTCAAGGTTATGAACACCAGCATCATGGGCATCATCCAGGTCATCATCTGTTGCTGTTGTTGCATCTGAGGATTCGTGGTGGGGGTCATACTCATTTTCTGCTGGACATAGGTGGAAAGCCCGACCAGCAGAGGGAGCAAGAAGGTGGTATCGGGGCGTCCCAAGTTCAGCCAGAGGAAGTGCTGGTTCAGAGGAATCTCCCTGTGCAGCACAGCCCACGGATAGAGGCGCTGGGAGAGGCCCACCAGGCTCTCCGGGCTACCGCCCACCATATGCCGCAAGGCGCTGTTCAGGGCGATGAAGACGGCCATCTGTATGAGGAGGGGCATGAAGCAGCCCAGGGGGTTGATGTTGTACTCCCGGTAGAGCTTCAGCATCTCCTCTTGGCGCCTTCGCGGGTCTTTGTACTTCTTCTGTATCTCCTGCATCTGCGGCTGGGCCGCCTGCATGGCACGGGTGGACTCCAACTGGCGCAGGGTGAAGGGTATGGTGGCCACCCGCAGAAGGACAGTAAAGAGGAGGATGGCCAAACCGAACTGGCCGAACATGGCCAGGTCCAGAAGGACGAGGGCGTTGATTAGGGGGTTGACGAAGAGGACGGTCCAGGGGTCCATGCCGGCAGCCAGCAGTACAAAGATGGCCGTGGCCATGCCCATGACGATGAGGAAGGGGCCCATGTTGCCTCGCCGCGGCACCGGGGACACCGTGGCCTCGGGCCTGCGAGCGCTCATCGCGTCACCTCCACCTTGGCCAGAGCCCCATCGCTAGGGTTGATGGAGTGAAGGTCCCCTCCCTGAGCCATCACCAGCACCTTGTCGCCGAAAAGCACGGGGTCCGACAGCACGGTCGCCCCGATCTCCGTCGGCCCCCACCGCTTCTGCCCGGTGGCAGGATCTAGACCGAAAGCGTTTCCATCCTTATCGACGACCACCAGGACGCCATCAGCCAGGAGCGGAGCAGACCGCACCGGGGCGCTCATGGCGAACTTCCACTTCAGGCTCCCAGCCGCCAGGTCCAGCGCGTAAACGTTATGATCTAGGCTGGGCAGGTAGATGGTTTCGCCCTCCACCAGCGGACGGCCCCAGAACCAGTTGCTGCCGCCGAAGGACCATTCTTCTTCACCGTTGTCGGCGTTGACGGCTCGCACTTTGTGATCGATGCCGCCCACCAGCACCGTATCGCCATCGATCAGAGTTGGGTCCATGAGTAGGCCAGCGCTGGCCTTGAAGACCCAGACTACGGAGAGGGTGGCGCTGTCCAGCCTGTAAAGCTTGCCGTTGACCGAAGCGACGTATACGGCCGTGCCGTCCACGAGGGGGCCCGCCAGAATGCTGTCCCCGGCATCGAAAGGCCCGAGCTTCAGCGCCCCCGTGGCGGCCTCGATGCCGAAGAGCTTACCGCTGTCCGATGCGGCGAAGATAACCGTCTTGTCCGGGTTGAAGGCCAAACGGCCGACGACAGGGCCGCCGGTATCGAAGCGCCACACCTCGTTCCCGGAGGCCGCATCCAGGGCGTAGACGAAGCCATCGTAGGCCCCGAAGTAAATACGCCCGCCTTCCACGAGGGGCGCGGCGTAGATGCCCTCCAGCTTCAGCTTCTTGCCTTCCTTGGTATCGGGCGGAAAGACCCAACGCACCGTCATGTCACTGGGGTCCAGGGCCGCCATCTTGCCCGGGTCGATGCTTGCGTACAGGGCGTCGCCCACTAGCTCCGGCGTAGCCCATCCCTTGGGGTTAGAGATGCCGCTGCATCCCGCCGCAAACAGGAGGGCCGCCACCAGCAGAGGCACCCAGACAAGGGCCCTGCGAATCGTACGGCCCTGTGCGGACGGGTCAGGGTACGGGATCGTAGCCCCCACGGTTGAAAGGGTTGCAGCGAAGGAGGCGCCACAGAGTGAGGGCCCAGCCTTTGATGGCCCCATAACGCTGGATCGCCTCGTAGCCGTAGTGAGAGCAGGTGGGTTGGAAGCGGCAGGCTGGCGGGAGCGATGCCGAGATGCGACGCTGGTAGAAGCGGATGAAGGCCAAGGAGAGGGTCTTCACGGCCTGGCCTCCCAGGGGCCGGCCTCCTCTTGCAGTATGCCAGCGCGGGAGAGAAGGTTGGCAGCAGCCCGACGAAGGTCCTGGTACGTGGCCTGGGCGGCGGCCGTCTTGGCGGAGAAGACGATGTCCCAACCCTGCCGCAGTGGCATGAGGCGCACGGCCTCTTGTAGGCGGCGGCGCACGCGGTTGCGGAGTACGGCGCGGCCCAGGCGCTTGCTAGTTATGAAGCCGAAGCGATTGTGGGACATCTCGTTAGGACGGCACCTGAGGACCAGGAGATCGTGATTCCAGCTGCGGCCCTCTCGGAAGACGGCGTCGAAGTCTTTGCGGCGTCGTAAGCGTAGCTCCCTGGGCAGGGCCACCCCGGGCCTCCCGTGGGATCGGTGACGTGCCCGCTCAGACGGCGAGCCGCCACCTGCCCTTGAGAAGGCGGCGCTTGAGGACAGCCCTGCCGGTGCGGGTGCTGTTGCGGGCACGAAAGCCATGGCGGCGCTTCCGGCGCAGCTTTTTCGGCTGATAAGTTCGTTTGGGCAAAAGGGGGCCTCCAGATATAAGAACAAGATGTGGTCCGCGCGGCGCGGACGGCCCCCCAGTGGGGCCGCGCATCATTATAGGGCCACAGGGGCCAGGTCGGCAAATCCGCTGTGGCCCGCCTGTGCAGACGCCCAACCCAGCGCTGCCCCGCTGATCCCGCGCGACCCGTTGCCGAAAACGAAAGTGCCGGGGCCC
>DAOUAG010000132.1:0-7205 GCA_034433815.1 Dehalococcoidia bacterium
GTTCCCGCGTCAGGAGGGTACTGCCCTTATGCAGGACCGCTACGCGAGCCTGGTCCCGTTGCCTGGCCATGGCTAGGTGCACCTCGCGAAGGGCGTCTTCGCAGGCGGCCGCCATGCGCCAGGCGAAGAACCACCGGCCACTGAGGTCCGCCCACGCGTCTTGCTTTATCGGTTGGTGATCGGTTGCTAGCGCCATAGCTCCCCCATCTGTGTCGCTGTTACCGTCGTCCACTAGTCAGAGATGGAGTTGAGGCCCCCGCCGTTACAACCGATCGTTAACCTTCGCGGCGTTGCGTGGAGCGCGCCGGCGCAGGCGGCAAGCGAGCGCCTCTGCTATACTGAGGCTAGCCACTTGTTTGTGAGGTGATCTACTCTGCCTAGACAACGCAGGCGCCGGCGAGGGCCCGTCCAGTATCAGGGGCCCCGCAAGTCCAGGCCGCCCTTTCCCATTAACCTGATATTCAACGTCAAGGCCTTCTACTTCGTATTCATCGTCGTCATGATCGCGAGCCTCGGAGCCGTTGGCCTTGGCAACTTCAGTTCGGCGACGCAGCCGGCGGAGCTCATCGACGAAAACCTCACGCCGGAGCCCAGCCCGGACATCATGACCTTCCAAGGCCCCGCACCCGTGGTGGACGGCACGAAGCCCTACGTCGCCACCATTAAGACCAATCAGGGTGACATCAAGATAAAGTTGGTCACCGATGCGCCGCAGGCCGTCAACAGTTTCGCTTTCCTGGCCGGTAAGGGCTTCTACGATGGCCAGGTCTTTTTCTATGTCAATCCGGATCTAGGGGCAGTGGCCGGCGACCCCACTTGCACCGACGCCGCGGAGCGCGCGTGCTCGGGCGTCGGCGGGCCAGGCTACACGCTCCCCCTGGAGAACACTGCCGAGAAGCACGATGCCTGGGCTGTCGTGATCCCTTATCTCACTGAGGGTGGCCAAGAGGTCCATGGTAGCCAGTTCCGCATCCTCTTCAAGCCCGACCCGAGGCTCGATGGCAAAGAGACCGTTCTCGGCAGCGTGGTGGAGGGGCGCGATATCCTGGAAAAGCTACCGGCTTGCTCCCTCATCAACGGCGGCCAGTGCGATCCTAAGCTCGTTATAGAGGACGTCCTGATCGAACCAGCCTAACCTGGGTGGTCGACCAGCGGAATCCAGGAAGAGACGAGGGCCGGTCCGCGAACGGGCCGGCCCTTCGGTTTTCTTCGAACTTCCCCAACTATTATGGATGTACGGCGATGGCCCGCTGGGGTTAGAGCCCCACCGGGCGACAACCTGGCCTCAAAGGCCAGGGTTCTTGCCCTAGAGCTTCTTCTCGTCGGTAGTAGCGGGCTCTTTCTTCTCTTCCTCCTGACCCTCCCGCAGCTCACGGCGGAACTCGCGGATCCCACGGCCGATACCTTTGCCGATATCGCCCAAACGGGTAGCGCCGAAGAGCACCACCACTATGGCCAGGATGATGAGGAGTTCAGGAGCCCCCAAGCTCTGAAACACGAGCATCCTCTTTCTACCCCTAAGTGCAGGATATCACTGCTAGGGCGGTGTCACAACCGGGCCGTCACGCCGACGGCGGCTGGGCCGCCCGTTCGATCAGGAACATGAGGCCGAGAAAAACTGCAGTGGCTCCCGCTGCTATAGCGCCGGGGAGCCACAGGCCTCCGACCAGGAAGAATATCGAAAGCGCTGCCGCCAAGCCCATGCCTGAAACGATGAGGATGCGTCCCACCACCAGGGGTAGCGGCACGGCTGCCGCTGGCCCCGCAGGTTCCTCGCCGGAGACCGGGCTCTCCTGATGCTCGTCGGTCACCGGGGCCCCTTCCCGCTGCGCGGGCCCCTAACCGGCGGCGACGGACGCTGCGCCTGGCGTGCCTGCAGCCGCTTGATCCGGGCCTGCACGTGGGGCGGCGCCGGTCGGCGCCTGGGCCCGCTGCTCCTGCCTGCCAACTTTCCTCCGCCTCGCTTTTACGCAGGTTGTCAATCCTGCTCTCATGGTATGCCGGAGGGTCGGCTTCGGCAAAGGCTGGCCCCGCCCTTACTCCAGCTTCTCCGCCAGCACCCAGGCCACCGGCTGCACCAAGATGAAGGTATCGTCCTCCGGCTGCACCCGCAGCCCGCTCAGGTCGTGCTCAACGGACCCCTGGAGCAGATGCCGGATGCGCTCTGACCGCCGGGCCGGAGGATGGGTTACCGCAACCCATTCGTTGTATTCCCGGACGGAGTCCAGCACCAGCACCTTTCGCACGAGAAGGCCCGCGTTCCCCAGCCCGTGGACTATGTCACTGAGGCTAAGGATCCGCTGGTGCGTGCGGTCCCGCAGCCTCTCGATACGGTTGTAGTAGCGGGCCCGCACGGCCTGCTCGGAGGCTATAACATCTTCGATGGCCACGTGGCCACCTGGCGCGCAGACCCTGGCCATCTCAGCGAAGGCCGCCTGTGGTGTACCAAAGTGGTGTACGGCCCCTGCGCAGGTTACGATGTCGAAGCTGTTGTCCGCGAACGGAAGGTCCTCCGGATCCGCCTCGGCCAGGACAACGTTGGCCAAGCGCCGGCGCGCCAGCTCCCGGCGGGCGATCTCCAGCAACAACGGGCGGCTGTCGGTAGCACTTACGTTGGCGGCGCGGCGGGCAAAGGCGAAGGCGTTGTATCCGGGGCCCGTCAGGACGTCCAGCACCGAATCCCCTGGCTTGACCGAAGCAAAGCGCGCGAACCTCTCGCGCAGTCGCGGCCTCTTGACCAGGGGATGGCGGGCATAAGCCTCAGCGATGCGCCGTTGCCAGGCGGGAATCTGATCCGGGAGCTGATCCGTCACAGGCGGCAAGAGCTGGTCGGGGTGGGCGGATTCGAACCGCCGACCTCCTGGCCCCAAACCAGGCGCTCTAGCCTAGCTGAGCTACACCCCGCGGCTCCCAGGTTAGCCCCCGCGACCCAGGCCGGTCAAGCAACCTAGGCCGAGCCGGCGACGACTACCGCCAGAACTCCGAGGGCCACCAACACCGTGAGCGGGGCCAGGATCAAGACGTATTCTAGGATCCCCTGGCCTGCCTCGGATGATTCGTTGGGGCGAATGCGAGGCGTCATCATGGGTCACCTTCCTTCCGTGGGAAGTATCGAACAACCGCCTCGCCGAACTGTCGCCAGCACAGGGTTTACAGTTGGTGAACGCCTCGCGCCCGCACGACACGGCGTCTAGGTCTGCCGGTGGCGTCCCCCACCGGGCAAAGCGCAACCGACGATCTCTTTCAAGCTTCCGATGCCTTCGCGCCGCATGAAGGCGACGATGCCATCCAGCACCTCTAGGGGCGCCTGAGGGTTAATGAAGGTTGCAGTTCCGACCTGCACGGCGCTGGCCCCGGCCATCATGTACTCGATAGCATCCTCGCCCGTCGTTATACCGCCGCAACCGATGATCGGGACGTCCACGGCCTGCGCTACCAGGTACACCAGGCGCAAGGAGATGGGCTTGAGCGCTGGGCCCGACAGGCCGCCAGACCCCCAGCCAAGAGCCGGACGCCGGCTCCGAATGTCGATGCTCATGGCCGGGAAAGTGTTGGTTAGGGTCAGGGCGTCTGCCCCCGCCTCCACCACTGCCCGGGCCGTGTCCACGACATCGGGTGCATTAGGCGACAGCTTGACGATCACGGGCAGGCTCGTCTGCGCCCTGACGGCCCGGGTAACCTCCGCGGCTGCCGCCGGGTCGGAGGCGAACTCCAATCCGCTTTCGACGTTCGGGCAACTGATGTTCACCTCCAGGCCGCTGATACCTGAACGGCCATCGAGGCGGCGGGCCAGTTCAGCATAATCGGCCACGGTATCCCCGGCGATGTTGGCAATAACGGGCACGTCCCAGGAGGCCCACACCGGCGCGACATCGCGCAGGATGGCTTCCACGCCGATGTTCTGAAGGCCGATGGAGTTGATCATCCCCGCCGGCGTCTCCGCGATGCGCGGCTGAGGGTTGCCGGTTCTCGGCCTAAGGGTGATGGCCTTACTGACGATCGCCCCAAGGCGCTGGATATCGAAGACCTTGGCGTACTCGATGCCGTTGCCGAAGGTCCCCGAAGCGGTCATGACGGGGTTGGCCAGCAAGAGCTCTGCCTTGCGCCCCCTGGCCAGCTCCACCGTGAGGTCCATACCGGGCTACAGTATACGCCCCGGTTGCAAAGAAAGAGAGGAGACTGGGCTGCCTAGCCCCGGAAGTGTACCCGCTATCCGATTCAGACCATCAGAGGCGCGCCCAAGCGTGGTTCCGCCGACAGATCGTCGTCATCGGCCACGGCCTTAGGAACGGAGCGGGACCCGCGCCAGGCGTTGTAGCCGCTCCCAGACTCGTCTTCCCACAGGTAATCGCTCGCCGAGTTGCGGAATTCGCGCTCCTGTCCGCAGCGCTTGCAGCGGCCCATGCTGGTGGCTCCCCTAGGAGTCTCGATGATCCAGTGGTGGCGGCAGGCCGGAGCCTCGGCCACCCCTTCAGGGTTGTTGACGTTCTGTTCGGCAATGGGGGTCTTGCCCATCACTCCACCTCCGCAGTACCGGGCGTTCAATTCCAGGATGCCGTCTGTACCCGATACGTTGCATATCATTCGTCCGGATTCTAGCAGTGACTTCTGAGGAAGTCAAGGTTGAGAACGTATATACTTTCTAAATAGCCCAAGCCACTCCTGTTGTGTATACTTGAAACGGTTGGAGAGGACAAAGGTTTCCCCATATGCAGTCAACCAAAGAGCAGATCCTGGAACTCTTGAAACGCGTTGGCGGCGCCACCGTCGACATGATCGCTAGCGAGTTCCACCTGGCGCGGATGACGGTGCGCCAGCACCTGGCTGCCCTGGAGAGAGACCGGCTGGTCGTCTCCCGGGAGGAGCGCCAGCGGACGGGGCGCCCTCGCTTAGTGTTTTCTCTCAGCGATGGCGGCCAGGAGCTCTTTCCCAAGCGCTATGACCGCCTCGCCACCTTGGCCCTTCAGGAGGTGGCCTTCCTCGAGCCCGACGAGATCGCCGGCCTAGATCCTGAGGGCAAGAAGCGCTTGCTCCTGCGCAAGATGGCCGACCGGGTCTTCCGGGAGCACGAGGCGAGGGTCAGGGGCAAGAGCTTGAAAGAGCGCGTATCCGCCGTGGCCGAGATCCTACGCGAGGAAGGCGGCTTCGCCGAATGGAAGGCCCAGGGCTCCCAGTACGAGATCGCGGACTACAACTGCGTATACCGCAAAGTGGTTGATTCCCACCGCGACGTATGCGAATGGCATGTATCGCTGCTCGGCCGGCTTCTCGGCAAACAGGTGCAGTGCATCCAGTTCCAGAGCCACGGCGCGGAATGCTGCCGCTTCGTGGTCAACGACGATCCCCCGCCCGAAAGCGGTTCAAGCGAAGGAAAGGCGGCGAAATGACTGACCAGACCCCCGTTACCAAGGAAGCCATCCTGGCGGCTCTGAGCCAGATTCAAGACCCCGATCTCCACCGCGACATCGTCTCTCTTGGCTTCGTTCCAGAGGACGGCATCAACATATGCGACGGCAACGTGTCGGTGAAGATCGTCCTTACTACTCCTGCCTGCCCGGTGCGGGACCAGATGAAGGCGCAAGCGCAGGAGCTGCTTCTAGCCCTCCCTGGGGTCAAGCGGGTCGAGGTCAGTATGGACTCTTCGGTGCGCTCGACGATGGCGGCCGGCCAGGGGCAGAGGCCCATCGAGGGGGTGCGCAACATTATAGCGGTGGCGTCCAACAAGGGTGGCGTCGGCAAGTCTACGGTGGCGGTCAACCTTGCACTCGCCCTGCGCCGGTTCGGCGCCAGAGTCGGGCTTCTGGACGCGGACCTGACGGGACCCAACGTGCCCACGATGCTGGGGTTGGAGGCTGGTTTCCAGGCTGAAACCGGCCTCTCCATCGTCGACCGATTCGGTCTCAGGGTCGCTTCCATTGGATTCGTCTTGCGTAAGGGATCCCCCGTCATCTGGCGGGGGCCTATGATCGGCACAGGCGTCCGTCAATTGATGCATGATCTGCCGTGGGGTCGTGAGGGAGACCTGGACTATCTAGTCATCGACTTGCCCCCCGGCACCAGCGATGCTTCCCTTAGCGCCGCCCAGGAGGCTCCCATAACCGGCGCCGTCATAGTCACCACGCCGAACTCCGTCTCCGTAGAAGACGCCACCAAAGCCGTTACCATGTTCGAGAAGATGAACGTGCCCGTCTTCGGCCTTATAGAGAACATGAGCTACTTCATCTGCCCCCACTGCGGCCAACGGACCGATATCTTTGGCCACGGGGGCGCGCAGGAGATGGCCGACGAACTGGGGCTCGACTTCCTGGGCGAGATCCCTCTGCACCCGCAGGTCCGAGAGAGCACGGATGCGGGCGTCCCCGTCGTGGAAAGCGACCCGGAATCCCCTGTGGCGCGCGCCTTCGCGGCCATCGCCCAGAAGGTCGCTGCTAGGGCCAGTGTCCAGCACTTCTTCGCCGGCGCCCCGGCCGGCGCCTAGCGTTAGAGGGCCCGGTACACTCGCTTGCCTTCGAGCCGGACGAGCTTGCCGAAGGGCTCTGGGAAGTGACAGAAGGCGGCCACCAAGCCCTCGGACTCCACCATCTCGAATAGCTTCCGGCGCGACGCGACGGTCTGCGGGTGGTCGTTGTCGAAGCCGGAGCACCACTCGATCTGGTCGACCTGCGCCGGATGGTGGGCCATATCCCCCATGACGACGGCCTTCTCCCCGCCGGAGGAGATGAGGAGGCTGGTGTGGCCGGGCGTGTGCCCCGGCGTGGGGAGAGTGCTCACCTCTTCGGTGAGGGCCCGCTCGCCGGAGATGAGTTCCATCTTGCCCATCTCCTTCAGCGGCGTCACAAGTTGCATCTGGGGGTTAGCCGCTAGGTTCTTGCCGAAGAACTCCCAGTCGCCCTCGGGAACGAGGTAGGTCGCCTTGGGAAAGGTGGGCTGGCCAGCAGAGTTGAGGTTCCAGCCCACGTGGTCACCGTGAAGGTGGGTGAACACCACCATGTCGACCTCGTCCGGCGAGACGCCCTTCGCTTTCATCTCGTTCATCAGGTTGCCGCGAGCGCCTCCCAGCCAGTCGTGAGGTCCAGGGCCGACGCCCGTGTCGCAGAGGATCGTCTTCCCCTTGGAGCGTATGACGTACGTGCTGGCGTGGGTGCGGAACTTATCCTGTCCGAACGACCCTGGGTAGAGGCTCCGGTAAGGTTCGAAGATGGACG
>DAOUAG010000133.1:0-7901 GCA_034433815.1 Dehalococcoidia bacterium
CCGGCCGGGGCGCGATGGGCGGTGGCCCCGCCTGGCAGCGGCGGGGCAGTCGCTAACCGAATATAGACGCCACACCCTTCACGCAATCCTCCTCTTCCTCGCCCTGTTAGCAGCCGTGTCAGCGGCATATCAGGCCGGCCGCAGGCCACAGCCGGCTGCCCTGGGTGCTGCGGTTGAGACTGGGACCACCCCGCGGCCCGGTTATCTGGGGGCGCAGGCCGTAGTGCCCACCATTACCGGCATTTTGGCCCGGCAGCGGGCCGAAGCGCAGGCCGTGGCCGAGCCTACCACCGTGCCCACGCCGGAGCCCAGCGCAAGCGCCGATCCTGCCGTCCGGCCCGCCTTCATCACCTACACCATCCAGCCCGGCGATACTGTATCTTCCATCGCGGCGTCCTTCGGCATCGACCCTAACTACATCATTTGGAACAACCCAGAGCTAGGGGCCGACCCCGATAGCCTCCTAGTGGGGGCGAAGCTCCTGGTGCCCAGCGTGAACGGCCTGGTATACCACGTGACTTTGGGGGATACGCTATCGGACATCGCGGCCATCTACCAGATCGACGTGCAGAACATCATCGGCTTCCTGCCCAACGGCCTATCGTCGCCCGATAGCGTTGTGGAGGGCATGGTGCTGGTGCTGCCTGGCGCGGTGCCGCCTCCGCCTCCGCTCCCGGCGGCCGTCAGCGTGGTGGAGGCTGGCAACCCGGAGCCGGAGCCAGCCGCGGCGCCGGAGCCAGCGTCCAATCCCTATCCGCCCTCCAGTACTGGCTACATATGGCCCTACTACGGCCCCGTGAGCAGCCCCTTCGGAGAGCCCCGGGGCGGCGGCTACCACAAGGGCGTTGATCTTGACGGTTTCGGCAACTACGGCGCGCCCATCGTGGCCGCGGCTGAAGGCACTGTGGTGCTGGCCGCCTGGGATGACTGGGGGCTCGGTTACCACGTGATAATCCAGCACGGTGACGGTTCCCGCACCGTTTATGCCCACCTCTCCGAGATCTACGTCTCCCAGGGTCAGTACGTCACTCAGGGCGAGACCATCGGTGCCCTCGGGGCTTCCGGATACGCCACCGGCCCGCACCTCCACTTCGAGCTGTGGATCGGCGGGGTGCCGGTGGACCCCCTCGCCTATCTGCCCTAAGACATCGCTGCTAGAATGGGCCCTGCCATGGGCCGCCACCTGTGCCTTCTCGCCAGGGCCCTATTCTGCCTTCTGGCCATCCTCGTAGCGGAGCCCCCGGCGGCGCCCGCTGCTGGGCCCCCGCCCACGTATCTTGCCCTCGGCGATTCCATCGCCTTCGGCGTCGGCGCCTCGGATCCATCGCAGGGCGGCTACGTGGCCTTGGTGTACAAGGCCCTGCGTGCCAGCCAGCGTTACCGGGATCAGAACCTCGAGCTGGTGAACCTCAGCCTTCCGGGCGCGACCAGCGCAGACCTGGTGGCGCCGGGAGGGCAACTGGAAGAGGCGCTGGACGAGATCGAACAGCGGGGAGAGGCCGTCCAGATCATCACCCTGGACATCGGCGGCAACGACCTTCTAACCTTGGCCAACCGCGGATCGCCCTGCCTCTCGGACACGGATACGGAGGAGTGCCGCCGGGCCGTGCGCCGCGTACTAGGCGACCTCCAGGCGAACCTGACGGAAGCGCTGCGGCGGCTTCGGGAGGCGGCGCCCGGCGCGACCATAGTGATCGTAGACCTCTACAACCCGTATTCGGGCACTGGCGACCCGCGGGAGACCATCGCCGAGCTGGGCGTCGGCCAGATAAACGGCGTCATAGGGGCCGCCGCCGACGACCCCGTCCTGAACGTCCGCCTAGCTTCGGTCTTCCAGCTCTTCAGCGGGCGCGGCCCCTTCTGGATCGCCCCTGACGGCATCCATCCCAACGATAGCGGCCACGCCGTCATCGCGGAGGTAGTGCTGGCGACCATCGATGGCCGGGAGCCCCAAATCCCTGCGGAGCTTTTGACTGGCCAGCCCTCGCCAGCGGCCACGCCGGGCTCCGGCGACGGAGGCAGTGGCGTACCTATGGGCGCCCTGTTGGTGGCGGTGGTACTTTCCTTCGCCGCCGGGGCAGCGGTCAGCGGCGCCTATTTCTGGGCCCGCGGCAGGGCCTGAACCATTAGTTTCGATAGTCCAGCAGGACGACCTGGATATCGCTGGGGATGGAGCTGCGGCTGATGCTGAGCTTGGGCTGGGGCTCCAGCTTGGTGGCTCCCATCTCCTTGAGAAACCGATCCGGCGGCTCCAGGTTGCCTTTAAAGGCGGCTGTGGCGTAGTGCATAGGGATGACGAAGCGGGCCTCCAGAAGGCTCACGATCTCCGCGGCCTTGGCGCCGTCGATGGTGGTCTCGCCACCCACCGGCACCAGGAGGACGTCAGCGCCGGTCATCTCTTCTGCCTGTTCGGCGGAAAGGGTGTGGCCCAGATCGCCCAGATGGCAAACCTTGATGTCCTCCATCTCGATCACGAAAGCCACGTTCGGCCCGCGCTCCGTCCCCCTCTTGGCATCGTGGTAGGTGGCAACGCCGGTGATGAATGCGCCGTGGATCTCGTACTCGCCGGGGCCGTCGATGATACGGGGGCTGCCCGACACCGCCTTCACGTAGTCGTGGTTGTCGTGATGGTGGCTGATGGTAACGATATCGGCCGTCGGCTTGCCGATGTTATAGCCGGAGCCGGGGGGACAAGGGTCAGTAACGATCGTGGCCTCGCGGCCCCTGATGCGGAAGCAGGAGTGGCCCAGCCAAACGATCTCCATCCGTCAGGGAGCCCCGGCGCCTGGTGTATCGGTAGTGCTACTGGTCCGGATCAAGGGCGGCGGCTAGTCCTCGTCCTCTTCCTCGTCCTCTTCAGAGCCCTGCCGCCGGCGCCAGAACATGAGAAAAGCGACGGCTGCGCCCAGCAACGCCAAGAAAGCAAGCAGCTTTCCTTTGCCACCCTTGCGCTTCTCCTGACTTTCTCCGTTGTCTCCCATGCGGAATACTCCTTTTCGCTGGTGAACGGCTGGCACTCGAGTGGGACGCGGATCAGAAAGCCGCGCCTACTATAGCAAGCTTCGGGCAGCGGGGTCAACGGCATGACGGCGGGCGGCTCTGATGCCCTGGGAATCGTCTCCTCTCTTTAGGGCAGCTTTGCCCTGGCCTTGGCGGGCCTGTTTTCCCTTGACAGGCTCGTTCGGAGGGTGGTAGTCTAGCCTTGGTTAGCACTCTCGATGTTCGAGTGCTAACCCGTGATCCAGAATGTTGACCGAGCGCCGTAAGAAGCTCCTCCAATTCATCATCGACGAGTACGTGACGACGGCCCAGCCCGTCGGCTCCAAGGCCCTTGCGGAGCGGTACGGCCTGTCCATATCCCCCGCTACCATCCGCAACGAGATGGCGGAGCTGGAGGAGGAAGGGTACATCACCCAGCCCCACACCTCCGCTGGCCGGGTGCCCACGGATTTGGGCTACCGCTACTACGTGGAGGCCCTCATGCGGGAGGAGACGGTGCCGGAGGCGGTGCAGCAGACCATCCGCCACCAGTTCCACCAGGCGGCGCTGGAACTAGAGGAGTGGGCGCGCTTGGCGGCCGCTATCATCGCCTCGCGGCTGCGTAACGCCGCTATCGTGACCACTCCCCACTCACCACAGCCCCGCCTGCGCTGGCTGGAGCTGGTGAGCGTACACGAGTACCTGGCGCTGCTGGTGGTGGTCCTCCAAGAGGCGCGGGTCCTCCAGCAGACGCTGGCCCTGGATCGCCCCTTCAACCAGGGGGAGCTGGCGGAGATGGCCCGCACCTTGAACAAGCTGCTGGCAGGCAAGACCGCGGCCGAGATCCGGGCCCAGCGCTTGGAGCTGACGCCCACCGAGCGCTCCATCGCTGAGGCCACCGCCTCCCTCATCGAGACGGCGGAGGGACGCGGCTATGAACCGTCCTTCCTGGAGGGCCTGCGGCACCTCTTGCACCAGCCGGAATTCAGCCAAGGGGAGCGCATCCTGGCCCTCTTGGAGATCCTGGATGAGCGGAACCTGGGCCGCGCGATACCTCTCGAGCCTGGCCCCTCTCAGGACATCCGCATCATCATCGGCGGCGAGCATCCCGTGGACGCCATGCGGATTTGCAGCGTGATCACCACCCGCTATTCCGGCCCCTCGGGCCTTCGCGGCACGATCAGCGTCGTCGGCCCGACACGGATGCACTACCCGCGGGCTGTGGCCACGTTGCGCTACATGTCATCTCTCATGGAGGAGCTCTTGGGCGTCTACTTCGCCTAGCAGCACCCAGGGAGGACTGATGGAGAACGAACCTGCAACCCCCGAGAAGTCAGCCGAGACCGAGGGCGAGCCTTCAAACCAGCCCTCGCTGGAAGACCAGTTGGCCCAGGCCCGCGCCGATGCCGACAAGTACCTGAACAACTGGCGCCGCGCCGAGGCCGACCTCCAGAACTACAAGAGGCGCGCCGAGCAGGAGCGCGACGAGTCGCGCCGCTTCGCCCAGGCCTCCATCATCATCAACCTCCTCCCCATCCTGGATGACTTCGAACGGGCCTTCGGCTCGCTGGACACCCGCCTGGCGGGCCTCACCTGGTTCGATGGCATCCGTCTCATATACCGCAAGCTTCAGGCCCTGCTGGAGAGCGTGGGAGTGCAGCCGATCCAGGCGGAGGGACAGACCTTCGATCCCCGCTACCACGAGGCCGTAGCCCACGCGGACGGGGAGGAAGGCAAGGTAGTGGCGGAGGTGCAGCGCGGGTACAAGCTGCATGACCGGGTGCTTCGCCCGGCCATGGTGATAGTAGGAAAGGGAAAGGAAAAGGAGCCAGGCCCCACCAACCATGAACCGACAGCCGGCAGCCAGGGCCCCGAGGGCGAAGCCGGGCAGGATAAGCCAGCCTAGGCTCGGCGGCGCAACCCCTGCCCCGGCCCGATGGCGCCCCGGCCATGGTTGCCCGGGAGAAGCCCGAATGACAGTTTGAATGACAGAAGGAGAAAAGAAACATGCCCAGAGCCATCGGAATCGACCTAGGAACAACGAACTCGTGTATGGCCGTCATGGAGGGCGGCGAACCGATCGTCATCCCTAACGCGGAGGGCGGCCGGACGACGCCTTCGGTGGTGGCCATCGCCAAGAGCGGCGAACGCCTGGTGGGCCAGGTGGCCAAGCGCCAGGCGGTGACCAACCCCGACAACACCATCTTCTCCATCAAGCGCCTCATGGGCCGTCGCTTCGACGACCCCGAGGTGCAGCGCGACCTCAAGATCCTGCCCTACAAGATCGATGCCGCGCCCAACGGCGACGCCCGGGTCACCATGGGCGGCCGCACTTACTCACCGCCGGAGATCTCCGCCATGATCCTCCAGAAGCTGAAGGCCGACGCCGAGGCCTACCTGGGGGACAAGGTGACGGAAGCCGTCATCACCGTGCCGGCCTACTTCAACGACTCCCAGCGCCAGGCCACCAAGGCCGCGGGGGAGATCGCCGGGCTGAACGTCTTGCGCATCATCAACGAGCCCACGGCGGCTTCCCTGGCCTACGGCCTGGACAAGAGCAAGGACGAAATCATCGCCGTCTACGACCTCGGTGGCGGTACTTTCGACATCTCCATCCTGGAGATCGGCGAAGGCACCTTCCACGTCAAGTCTACCAACGGTGACACCCATCTGGGCGGCGACGACTTCGACCAGCGCATCATCGACTGGCTCATCGAAGAGTTCAAGAAGGATCAGGGGATCGACCTGCGGCAGGACCGCATGGCGCTGCAGCGGCTGAAGGAAGCGGCGGAAAAGGCCAAAGTGGAACTCAGCACCACCCAGCAGACGGAGATCAACCTGCCCTTCATCACAGCCGATGCCTCCGGCCCCAAGCACCTGGCCATAACGCTAACCAGGGCCAAGCTGGAGCAACTGGTGGCCGACCTGGTGGAGCGCACCATCGAGCCCTGCCGTCAGGCGCTGGAGGACGCCAAGATCACCCCAGCCCAGGTGGGCGAGGTGATCCTGGTGGGGGGCCAGACGCGCATGCCGCTCGTACAGGAGACGGTGCGCAAGTTCTTCGGCAAGGAGCCCCACAAGGGGGTGAACCCCGACGAGGTGGTGGCCATAGGCGCCGCCATCCAGGCAGGCGTCCTCAAGGGCGAGGTGCGGGAGGTCCTCCTGCTGGACGTGACGCCCTTGACTTTGGGCATCGAGACGCTGGGCGGGGTGGCAACCCCCATCATCCCCCGCAACACCACTATCCCTACCTCTAAGTCCCAGATCTTCTCCACGGCTACCGACAACCAAACGTCGGTCGAGATCCACGTGCTCCAGGGCGAACGGGCCATGGCGGCGGACAACAAGTCGCTGGGCCGCTTCATCCTGGACGGGATCCTGCCGGCGCCGCGGGGCATGCCCCAGATCGAGGTGACCTTCGATATCGACGCCAACGGCATCCTCCACGTCAGCGCCCGGGACAAGGGCACAGGACGCGAGCAGAAGATCACCATTCAGGCGGGTACCGGCCTCAGCCAAGAAGAGATCGAGCGGATGAAGAAAGAGGCCGAGGCCTACGCCGAGGAGGACCGCCGCCGCCGCGAAGAGGTGGAGATGCGCAACGCCGCCGACTCCCTGGCCTACACCGCTGAGAAGACGCTGCGCGAGGCCGGCGAGAAGATCCCCGCTGACATCAGGGCCGATATCGAGGCCCGCGTCAAGGACGTGCGCGACGCCCTCTCTTCCAACGCGCCCGCCGCCACCGTGCGCACCGCCATGGACCGGCTGAGCGAGGCGCTACAGCGGGCCGGCAGCGACGTCTACGGCGCGGCAGCGGGCGCTGGCCCAGAGGCCGGCGCCGCCGCGGAGCCGGAGTCTCCCGCCGGCGAAGGCACGGTGGAGGGCGAGTACCGGGAGGTCTAGGTCAGGCAATCGAGCGATCTGGCCGCTCGTACCTAGGGCGCAGGAGAAGGAACGAGAGGCGGCACGGCGTCCGGGACGAAGAGCGGCTCGCCGAAGCGCTCCACTCCGAAGGAGCCGATGACCTCCTGCGCCCGCGCCGAGGTGATGAAGTCGGCGAAGTCCCGGGCCGCCCTGGCGTTCACCGAGGGGTGCTTCTCGGGGTTGACGACGATTACGTGATACGTGTTGCGTAGCGCCGCGTCGCCGTGGAAGACGACCTCGAGGTCCAGGTTGCCCCTCTGGGCCAGGTATGTGCCCCTATCGCTCAGGGTGTAAGCGCGCATATCGTTGGCCACGTTCAGGGTCGCCCCCATGCCCTGGCCTGTTTCCGCGTACCAGGGCTGGCCAGCCGGTTCTATGCCGGCGGCGCGCCAGAGGGAGAGCTCCAGCGTATGGGTCCCGGACTCGTCGCCCCGGCTGACAAAACGCGAGCCCGAGGCGGCGATCCGGGACATGGCGTCCTTGGCGGAACCGGCGGCGCCGACGCCGGCCGGGTCCTGGGGCGGGCCCACGATGACGAAATCGTTGTGCATTACAGGCCGACGTTCGGACCCGTGGCCGGCGGCCATAAACTCCTCCTCGGCCTCGGGGGAATGGGCTAGGATGACGTCGGCCTCGCCCTCTTCACCCATGCGCAGCGCCTGGCCAGAACCGACCGCGATGGTCTTGACGTGGTAGCCGTACTCCTTCTCGAACATGGGCACGAGGACGTCCAGAAGCCCGGTGTCCTGGGTGCTCGTGGTGGTGGCCAGGATCAGCTCCCCTTGGGCGGAGCAGGCGCCGAAGCCGAGCAGCAGGACGCCGAGGACGGCAGCCCGGGCGCCACCGGCCCGGAGCATGGATGGAAGGCGAGTCACGTAGACCAACATACAACGCGGCAGCGCCACCGGCGAGCAGCATTTTGCGCTGGTCGCGGCGCTGGTAGAATGAACCAAAAGGAGAACGAACAGATGGCAACGGCGGCAGTACGGGACGAGCTA
>DAOUAG010000134.1:0-2883 GCA_034433815.1 Dehalococcoidia bacterium
CATGGTGCAAAAAGGCCCGGGCGCGAGTCGCGTCAGGTCCAGAACACGTATCCCTTCCAGCGGCATCATCCCGTCATCCCTCCTTAGGCGCGGCGGGCTCCGACCATCGCCACGCGTGGCGTATGATGCGGAGCAGTCCCGCCCGGCGTCAAGGGAAGGGGGCCGGTTCATCCGTTAGCGCGAAGGCCATAACGGCGTTATGTGTGCTTATCGCACCCGAAGTTCAGGAGGGCCGGCAACCTTTGGGCGCTTTGCGGCGGCGGTCCTACTGCCATTCGGCGGGCCCCTGACCCGGCCAGTACACCTTCTTGCCGGGCCGGCGCCGTTTCTGCTAGTATGGTCTTCCGGTAAGGGGCTGTAGCTCAGCTGGGAGAGCGCCTCAATGGCATTGAGGAGGTCAGGGGTTCGACTCCCCTCAGCTCCACCAATTTTCTTTTCGGCAACGGACATCCTTAAGGGCGGTGAAAGGGAGTAGTAGGGCCGCCCCAACAGAGAGCCGGCGCCCGCCCGCGGCGGGAAGGTGCGAGCCGGCGACCCTGGCCCGAACTCGCCCTGGAGCCGAGGTGGTGAACCCGTCGCGTGCGGGATAGCCCCTTCCGGGCCGCGCCCGTTACAGCGCGCCCAGAGCGCCCCGAGGGGCGGGCCGACTTTGCGTGGCGATGCGCCGGCTAGCCTGCACGACTCGGGGAATCAGGGTGGTACCGCGGAGCGAAGGCCCCTCCGTCCCTGGACGGCGGGGCTCTTTATTTGGTGGGCCAACCGCCAAAGGATGACATGGACATGGACGTGTCGGCGACGGATCAGCTAGAGATCGTGGGCAGGCTCTGCCTAGCTGGCCTTCTGGGCGCCGTTATTGGCCTCGAACGCGAGCTTCGAGGCTACCCTGCCGGAATCCGCACCATCGCCCTCGTAGCCGTCGGCTCCGCCCTCTTCACCGATGTATCGGCGCTTCTGGGGGGAGACGATCGCGTTGCGGCCGGCATCGTCAGCGGCATCGGCTTCCTGGGCGCGGGCGTCATCTTCCGCGAAGGCTACACCGTGCGGGGCATCACCACCGCTGCTACCATCTGGTCAGCGGCCGCCGTGGGCATGGCCATCGGGGCGGAGCTATACGTGGCGGGGAGTCTTGGAGCACTCTTCATCTTTCTCCTGTTGGAGGCCAGGCCGTTCACCCGCCGCATCGATGACTGGCTGCGACGCATCGGAGGCGAGCTCAGGGAGGAAGGCGACGGCAATGGCGGTAGCGATCAGATGCAGCCTCTGCCCGCCACCAAGGATCACGAGGCGAAAACCTAGGCCCAAGGAGGGTCAAGATCAGACTGTCACAAGATTACATCACAAGATTACATGTATAGGATCGGAAAGCCATGAGCGAACGGTACAACCCGAAAGAGATCGAGAAGAAGTGGCAGGAGCGCTGGGAGAGAGACGGACTCTACCACACCGACCTCAGCCGTTCCGAGAGGAAGTTCTACTTCCTAACGATGTTGCCCTACACCTCCGGAAACCTGCACGTAGGCCACTGGTACGCCATGGCCCCCTCCGACGCCGCCGCCCGCTTCCAGCGGATGCGCGGCTACAACGTATTCTTCCCCATCGGCTTCGATGCCTTCGGGCTCCCGGCAGAGAACGCCGCCATCAAGCAAGGCATCCATCCCCACAAGTGGACCTACGACAACATCGACCGCATGCGCCAACAGTTGAAGACCATGGGGGCGATGTTCGACTGGTCCAGCGAGACCATCACCTGTGACCCCGAGTACTACCGCTGGAACCAGTGGTTCTTCCTCAAGTTCTACGAGAAGGGTCTGGCCTACCGGGCCAGCGCTCCGGCCAACTGGTGCCCCGGATGCCAGACGGTGCTGGCCAACGAGCAGGTGCTGCCGGACGGGCGCTGCGAACGGTGCGGCTCCCCCGTGACCCACCGAGACTTGGAGCAGTGGTTCCTCCGCATCACCCAATACGCTGACGAGCTCCTGGACTTCTCCAAGATGGAGTGGCCAGAGCGCGTAACCACCATGCAGCGCAACTGGATCGGCCGTTCCGAGGGGCTGGAGATCGCCTTCGCACTGGATCAACCCGGCGCGGGCCAGAAGGAGGTGCGGGTCTTCACGACACGCCCCGACACGATCTTCGGCGTGACCTTCATGGTCCTGGCGCCGGAACACCCGCTGGTGCCCCTCATAACGACGCCCGAACAGCGGGCCGCCGTCGACGCCTACATCGAGCAGGCCCGCCGCCAGACCGAGATCGAGCGCATGAGCACAGAGCGCGAAAAGACCGGGGTCTTCACCGGCGCCTACTGCCGCAACCTCCTAAACGGTGAAAAGGTGCCCATCTGGATCGCTGATTATGCCCTCCTGTGGTACGGCACGGGCGCCGTCATGGGCGTGCCCGCCCACGACCAGCGCGATTTCGAGTTCGCCCAGAAGTACGGCATACCCGTCCGGGTGGTCATCGCGCCGCCGGACTGGGACGGGTCCCCCTTGCAGCAGGCCTACGTCGATCCCGGCGTCATGATCAACTCCGGCCAGTTCGACGGGCTGCCCAACGAGGAGGGCAAGCAGCGCATCGCCGATTATGTCGAGTCCAAGGGCTGGGGACGCCGGACGGTTACCTACCGCCTGCGCGACTGGCTCATCTCCCGCCAGCGCTACTGGGGCACGCCCATACCCGTAGTCCACTGCCCTCGCGACGGCATCGTGCCCGTTCCTGAAGACCAGCTCCCCATCCTCTTGCCCCCGGACGCCGAGTTCAAACCCACCGGCGAGTCCCCTCTTGCCCGGCACGAGGGGTTCATCAACACTACCTGCCCAAGGTGCGGCGGGCCCGCCCAGCGGGAGACCGACACCATGGACACCTTTATGGACTCCAACTGGTACT
>DAOUAG010000135.1:0-2476 GCA_034433815.1 Dehalococcoidia bacterium
CGCTCGTGGTGGTGGTAGACGATGGGATAGGCGTTCATCAGGAAGCCGACCCGCTTGCAGATCTGGCCGCCCGAGTAGCAATGCTGTTTGACGATGGCGTACTCCTCGGGCGTCAGCTTGCCCGGCTTCTTGAGCACGGAGTCCGGCACCACGATCTTCCCCATGTCGTGCAGGGCGGCACCCAGGCGGACGGCCTCCACCTCCCGCGGGGGCAGCGCCAGCCTCTTGGCGATGATGGCGGCGTGTTCTGCCAGGCGCCGGCAGTGGCCCCCCGTGTAGGGGTCCCGGCTCTCGATGGCCTCCGTCAGGGCCAGGGCCGTCTCGAACGCGAAGCGGGCCAGAGACTCGCGCTGACGCACGTTGCGGATGGCCATCTCCGTCTGCCGGGCCAGGCGTTCCAGCCGGGTGATCTCCTCGGGGGTGAAGTCCCGCTCTTCCGGATAGCAGATGACGAGGGCGCCAAAGAGGTCTTCGTCCAGCTCGACGGGAGCCGCCGCGGCGCTAACGATGCCGGTGAGCCCGGCGAAGTCTCGCAGCCTGTCGTAGCGTGGGTCCTGGAAGACGTTGCGGGAGACGGCCACGCGGCGGTGCAGCATGGCCCAACCCTCTACGCCTTCGCCGTAGGGCGCGCCGGCGGGAAAGAGGCGGTTGAAGACCTCCTCCGCGAAGCCAACGGGCAGGAAGGGTCGCTGTGCCGTGCCCCCCACGGGTACCGCGATCATACAGGTCTTGGCCCCGCAGGCCTCAGCGATGCGGCGGGTGATCTCGTTGACGACGGATGGTTCGTCCCCGCCCGAAAGGATGGCGGTGTGGATGTGAGAGAGCGTCTCTAACTCCTGCTCACGGCGGTCGTGGCGGGCGCGGACGTCGAGAAGGTGGCGCTCCGTGGCCTCGAGCTGCGCCCGCTGCGCCTGGATGCTGGCCCACTGATTGAGGCTGACGGCCAGGAACAGATATACCGCCGGCCAGCCCAGCCAGAGCACCGGCTTCACCGATGGGTCTAGCCTGGCGCCTAAGAGCTCCATCGCCGGGCTGGACGCCAGCGAGGCGATGGTGGCTACGCCCAAGGCCGGCCCCAGGCCGTGGCGGTAGGCCACAAGTATTATGGGCACAAAAAAGAGTGTCGAGAAGACGCTGGGTACGTTGCCGTCTATGGCCACCAGGACGGCGATCCCAAGGGTTGCGGCCAGAGCGAGGAGCATCTCGATGGCGCGCCTGAGCGGCGGTGTGCTGTTTCTCACGGGCGGGTCCTTGTCTCTTTCCATTGGCGGCTATCTCGTCGGTCGCACTAGCTGAGACGAGCTCGTAGATGGCGCCGTTACCGGCGCGAAAGTGACCGAATGGTGAAAAGTTTAGAATTGGTTTAGAGAAGGGAGCTCATAGCTCTCCTTGTCATAACGAAGCGGGGAGCGGGAAAAGGCAGCAAGACCGTGGAAGTTGCGAGCGAACCAAGCGGCGGCGAATCCTACCGGGCGATGGTTCTGGTGGCGCCGGGCCAACCCCTCAGGGAGGAGGCGCGCGCTCTGCCGGAGGCTCTAGCCCCGGGGCAGGTGTTACTGAAAGTTAACGCTTGCGGCGTGTGCCGTACCGATCTGCACGTGGCGGACGGCGAGCTGGCGCATCCGCGGCTTCCGTTGGTGCCGGGCCACGAGATCGTGGGCACGGTGGTGGCTGTGGGCCCGGGCGCCCAGCGCTTCACGGCGGGCCAGCGGGTCGGAGTGCCATGGCTGGCCCGGACCTGCGGCGAGTGCGCCTATTGCCGCTCCGGGAGGGAGAACCTCTGCGCCAACGCTCTCTTCACGGGTTATACGGTGGACGGGGGCTACGCCGAGTATGCGGTGGCCGACGAGGCCTACTGCTTCCCGCTGCCCGACACCTACGGCGCGGCCGAGGCGGCGCCGCTCTTGTGCGCAGGGCTAATAGGCTACCGGGCGCTGGCGCGGGCCGGCGAGGCGAAGAGGCTGGGGATATACGGGTTCGGCGCCGCCGCCCACATCGTCGCCCAGGTGGCCCGCTGGCAGGGGCGGCAGGTCTTCGCCTTCACCCGGCCGGGAGACACGGCCGCGCAGGCCTTCGCCCGGAGCCTCGGCGCCATTTGGGCGGGCGACTCCACGATGCCGCCGCCCGAGGAGCTGGACGCCGCTATCGTCTTCGCGCCGGTGGGGAGTCTGGTGCCCGCCGCCCTGCGCGCCGTCGCCCGCGGCGGCACGGTAGTCTGCGCCGGCATCCATATGAGCGATATCCCCGCGTTTCCATACGAGCTCCTGTGGGGCGAGCGCACCGTGTGCTCCGTTGCCAACCTGACCCGCCGGGATGGCGAGGAGTTCCTGGCGCTGGCGCCCCGGGTGCCCGTGCGGACGGAGGTGCAGACCTTCCCCCTGGCCCAGGCCAACGAGGCGCTGGCCAGCCTGCGGGAGGGTCGCCTCAAAGGGGCCGCCGTACTGGTGCCCTAGGCTGGCCTTCCTCAGTCCGGCAT
>DAOUAG010000136.1:0-4815 GCA_034433815.1 Dehalococcoidia bacterium
AGCGCTCACCGGCGCGCGCTACCGTCTGGCATCTGTCATTGTCCAGACGGCACCTTTTTGACCTCCGTTACTTCCCAGCCCCCGCTTCCGGGCTTGAGGCGCATCTCCCAGCCCTCTGTCTGTAGCTTCTTGGGGTTGGCGACGTAGATGATGTCGAGGCCCGGGGCGTACACGCTAGCGTCGTCGACGATACAGAAGGCCCCGTTGGCTCCTGTGGCCGGAAGGCGGGCGCAATCGAATGGGTCCGTAAGATTCCCCTTCTTGCCGTCAATCCCAGTGTCGGCCAGATACTGGCGGGCGGCCTCGATGCTCTTTAACTTGAACTCTGTCGGTGTTTGCCCCGGCGCTAGGGTGGAGTCCGAAGACGTAGTAGCGCCTGGCGTTGGCGACGGCTCCTCCGATCCCCCACAGCTGGCGGCGAGAACCAGCAGCAATAACATGGCTAGCGCTGCGGCGAAACCTTGCTTCCGGCTCATGGCGCCCCGACCGGTACTACGTACACCTTGCCGTCCTTGGTACCGCTTCCTCCCCCCGGGGCTGTAAGAAAGAGCGACGGCTTGCTGCCTGGCCCTGAGCCGATGGCTATGGCGCTGCCCAAGCGCTCGTCGGCTTGGGCGCCAATGACCACCGTTTGGGCCATTGAGGAGATGTCCGCCTCCCCTCCCAGGCTGTGCCTACCAAGTAACACGTACACCTTCCCAGCTCCCATTCGCCCGTCGCCTTCCGCCAAGGCCGAGCCGATTGCCAGGTCGCCGGTCCCGTCGCCATCGCCATCGCCCGCCGCCAAGGAAGTTGGCAGGAGGTCGGTTGGTGATGTCGCCTGAAGCAGAACGTCGGCTGGAGTCTGCGCCAAGTCCGTCTCCCCTCCGATGTCCTTACCACCGAAGATGATACGCACCGAACCCAGCGTCAACGGCCCGGCCGGTCCGTCGCTTCGGCCGCCCGCAGCGATATCGCCAGCGCCGTCGCCGTTGAAGTCGATGACCGCCAAGGGGAAGCCGAACCCGGCCGAAGGGGCCGGACCCAGTAGGGTCGCGTTCTGTCCGCCTTCCTGTACCGAGATTTTTCCTCTAACCCCCTTCCCGCCGAAAAACACGTAGACGGCGCCTGCTTCCGGTCGGCCAAAGCTGGTTCCGGAACGATGGGCGCTAACTATGACGTCGTCGATCCCGTCATCGTTAACGTCGCCCGTGGCCACGGCCGAACCGAACTGGCCAAGGGCTTCGGGGCCGGAGAGGATCAAATCGGGGGACGTGGCGGCGACGTTGAGCTCCCCGGAGAGCTCCTTCCCGCCGAAGATGACATAGACCTCCCCCACGGCGGTCCGTTCGCCTCCTGGCGCCGTGCCCGGCTTCCTTCCGGCGAAGGGCGCCCCCACGATAAGGTCTGTCTTTCCATCTCCGTTGATGTCGCCCATGGCCAGCGCATTGCCGGCCCGGCTGAAGCCCTCCGCTCCGGTCAAGGTAAAGTCGTAGACGTCGCTCGCGAGGTCGAACTCTTTCGTCTTTTCCAAGTCGCGCCCACCGTAGAAGACGTATACGCGGCCCTGGTCTGACCTCGGGTCGAACCCGGCGGTGACGCCTGGGGCGCCTACGATGACGTCATCGACGTCATCGCCGTTCAGGTCACCGGCGAGGACCGAAAAGCCGAGGGAGTCGCCGGGGAGTGCGCCGTAGATGGTGACGTCGGCGTCCTTGGCTTCGTGGGCCCCGCTTAACGGGCCGAAGAAGACGTACGCCTCTCCCGCGTCTGCCCGCGCGCCTCGCGGCCCATCCGCCTGGGGTGCGCCGACCAGTATGTCGGCTTCGCCATCGCCGTTGAAGTCACCCGTCGCTACGTTAATGGAGCCGCTGGCCAGATCCTGACCCTTCGCCTTGATGCTGAAGGCGGGCTCAACCGCCGCAAGGTCGATCATCAGGACGCCGGCTCCTCCTTCCGGGGACGATTTCGGGGTCGATGTGGCCTGCGACCCGCCGTGCTCGCCTCCGCCGCAAGCGGCCACGCCTGTGACCACGGCAACGGCGAGAAGAACGGCTGCCCACGCCCGTGCGTGAAAACGAAACATATGTGCCCATACTAGGTTGCGATCAGCGGGTGGTCAAGGATGATACGTGTGCGGGCCGGGGCGTGGGCGCGAGCTCAAGTAGACCGCAAGGACCCGAAGTTGGTATATGTTAGAGGATCGCCGCGGGAGCGGCCGCATCGATCACGGGGGCGAATGCGTCTTTATCAGCGCTGGGGAGTTCGTGACGCCGGTTGGGAGGGTTCGTATGAAACGAAGGATGGCGCTTGTGGGCATGGCCTTGCTGGCCGTCATACTTGTCGCGCAGGCGGGTGCCCCGGGGCGTGCTTTGGCGCAGCCGCAGATAAAGGAAGCTAAGCCCGCCAATGGCGAAACCCTGGATACGCCCCCCGAGAGTCTGCATCTCTGTTTTTCTGAGCCTGTGAACGTCGAAAGTGATTGGAAGTTCACGGTCCGGTCGCCCGACAACACGTCCCTGGGACTGAGGATCGTCTTTCAGCCCAGCGGAGAGTGCGTGGACGTCTATCCTGGGGCCGTCGCACCGGAAGCCGCCAAGGGCATATGGACTTTCGATTGGTTGGTGACCTCGCAGGCTTCCAAAGAGGAAGGCTCAGGCACCATCAAGTTCCAGGTCGGCGGTGATTTCGGCCTCACGCCGGAGCCGACGCCGCGTCCAGAAGGCAGCGGTGACGGCGGCGACGGCGGTATCGGGACACTGGGCATCGCCCTGATTGTGGCAGCGGGCGTCATCGCCGCGGGTTCCGTGGGGCTCCTGGCCTACGGCCGCGCCAGGCGCGGGCGACGCTAGGACGCCTAACCAGGGGACCGCGCTGGCGCATCTATCACTGACTCATAGCTAACTCTTAACCTCCGCTTAACCTCTCGGCGCCCCGCTTGGGTTATAAGGGAGGCGCAGCTCGCGGGGGATAATCGTCCGGACCCGGGGTGACGGGAGCCGTTAACTCTCGCCCCTTGCGTCACGTTGGCGCATCAGCCGCGATCTTGACAGAAATGGTATGATGTTATAACCAGCGTAAGCTCACGGGGGTCGTAAAATGAAAAGGCTGGGGGCGATTGCGGCAGTCCTTCTCGTAGTGTTGGCGCTTTCTCCTTCTGGAGGAGGCCCAGTTGGTGCCACGACGCTGGCCCCGCAATACAGCGTATCGATTTCCAACTCCTCTCCGGGTGCCAACGCCAACATCCTCGTGGACTACCAGGTGGAGAACCCTGATGCACTGGAGACCCACCACGTTACGTTCACGCCGGCCGCCTTTGGTGTGGCCGATGACGCAGCCATCACGAATGGGGCAAGAGTCGGTTCGGTCCTCATGGGAGTGACGGAGTCCCATGCCAACAGCAACTGCGGGGAAGGCTTGTTCCTGAACATGGACCTCCTGGACGCCACGACGGACACCAATAACACGTTGCCCGATACGCCGCGTATCCCCGATCCTGGGTGGCCCGGCTTCGCCGACACCAACTCCAACAACCTCCCGGATGCTGTAGACAAGTATCCGACCTTCCTCAAGAATCTCTTCCCGGGCCTGACTCCTCGGTCACGGGCCTATGCGGGGGATACGGACGGTTATGGGGTGAAGCGGGTGGTCAACGTGCTGGTGTTCGACCCGGGCACCGCCCTCCCCGGGATGTCGCCCATCGACCCGTCCTTGGGCTACATCGTGGTGATGGTGCTGCAAGATCCCACCGCGCCTCCGGTGGCCGGCAGCTTCGTTACCGATTCCTGCACCCCTCTCCACATCATCAGGCAGGAGCTGGGAAAGACGTCGGATAATTTCCAGACGCCGGGAAACGAGGCTAACCAGATCTACCGGACGAACCCCACATCTGACGGCACGTATACGTTCATGGAGTACGGTCGCACCATCCGGGATCTGGACGGCGATGGCATCGAGAATACGTTGGATAGCTGCCCCTCGGTTAGCACGCCCCTTTGGAACCCCCGGGTCAACGACTACACGTACGACTTTGATCTGGACGGTATTCCCGGGCAAGACGACTTCCCAATCGGGGAGCAGCTGAAGGCGGGCACCGGCTGCGATCCGACGCCTCTTACCAACACCAATGCCGGCGACCACGATGGCGACGGGTTCCTCAACCGTCAGGACAACTGTCCGCTGGTGGCGAACCCCACGCAGGCTGACGCCGACGGCGATGGCATCGGCGACGCCTGCGACACCGTTCCTGTCGCCGCGGACGGGCACCTGCACGAGGTCTGCGTCACGGCGGACGTGGTGGTCGGTGCCGGAGGGCCGCCAGGCACGCCGACGTGCCCGGAGTTCGTGTTGGACATGGACAACGATGGCTACAACAGGGTGACCGAAGAGCACGTAGGTACGAACACCACGGACCCCTGCGGGACCGATGGCTGGCCCGCAGACCTGGTGGGGGGCGTGTTCAGCGAAAACCAGGTTAACATACAAGACCTGGGGTCGTACTTGGGTCCGGTGCGGTACATCAACACCGATGTCGGTACGCACCCTGGTGACGTCCGCTGGGATGTTGTCCCGGGAAGCGGTGGAGTTGGCAACGACATCAACATCATCGACTTGGGCAACATAATATCAGTGAGGCCTCCCATGTTCGGGGGAGCGCCCGCCTTCAACGGCCCCGTGTGCCCCTACCCGCCGTAGGGCAGGTGCTGGCGTCGGTACCGACAGCGGCGGCGGTGTGGCGGCCGCTGGGCGGCGCTTGAGGCTGATGTGGAGCCGCGGCGAGGAGTCGGGGGGACGGTGGCATTCCATCTCTTTTTCCCGATGGCGTCAGCTTTGGGC
>DAOUAG010000137.1:0-8047 GCA_034433815.1 Dehalococcoidia bacterium
ACCGTGGGGCCGATAGCCGTGCCGGAGCAGATCCTCTTCGTACGCAAACTACCCAAGACCCGTAGCGGCAAGATAATGCGGCGCGTCCTGGCTGCCGTGGCCTCGGGCAAGCCCGTGGGCGATATCACCACTCTGGAGGACGAGGCGTCGGTGGACGAGGTCAAGCAGGCCTATGAGGAGCTCGCGGGTTCGTTGTAGCTAGTAGTCCTCGAACTCTTCGCCGCCGTTCTCCTGGGCAACAAAGAGACGGTAGACGCGGTCGAAGGACTCCCTGTCCAACACTGGCTCGCGGCCATCGTAGGCGGCGCTCTCCTGAAGCATGTCCAGGATGTCCCGGGCCGATGATGCCCGCGGTTGAAGCTGGGGGTTGCTGAACATCTTCTCTACCACGTAGTCCAGGGCCCCCTCTTGCACCAAGATCTTCCGCTGGCGGGCGGTCTGCCGGAGGATCTCCATGAACTCCTGGGGGCGCGGATTCGGCACCAGCACCTTGTAGGGAATCCGGCGCAAGAGGGCATCGTCGGCCAGCTCCCGGACCTTGAGGTTGGTGCTGAAGAGAAGCTGAACGCGGAACGGCACAGTAAGCTTTTCGCCGGTTGTCAGGGTCAGCGTGTCCCAACCGCGGTCCAGCGGTATGAGCCATCGCGTAAGCTGCTCCCGGGCGTCCACCTTCTGGCGACCGAAATCGTCCACCACCAGAACGCCGCCCTGGACCTTGATGTGAGGTGGCGCCTGATAGAAACGGGACTGCGGGTCGTAGGCCAGGTCCAGCACCTCGGGCCCCGCCTCGGCCCCCAATACGACGGCCGGGCGTTTGATGAGCACCCATCGCCTGTCCACCTTGGCGTCGTCCTTGATCATATTGAGGCCGTCCAGTTCCTCCGCCATCTCGTGGATGGATTGGTCGAAGACCCGGATCACCTGGCCATAGGCGTAGATGGCGTAAGGGACCAGCATAAAGCCCGAGAGGTCTCGGGCGTACTGCTCCAAAAGGACCGTCTTACCATTGCCCGATGGGCCATAGAAGATGGCTGCCTTGCCGGAGTAGAGGGCGCGGGCCACGGCGTCCGCCGTTTCGCTGGAGAAGACCAGGCTGTTGATGATGGACTTGATGCGGGCCCTGCCAGGGTCTTGCTTCTGGGCGAGGACCCGCCGCATGACCTCGGAGTACTGTTCAGCCGTGACGGGCGCGGGGCCAGCGTAGCGGCTCCTCTCCAGCGCTTCGGCCACCCTCCCGCGGCCTTTCTCGGACAGCCGGTAGCGATAATTTCCGGTATAGAGGTCTGACTGGCTGATGACCTCCAGGAGACGCTCCTCGGCCAGGGCCGACGCCAACTGCTGCACGATCCCGGGGCCCAGGCCGAGACGACGGACTAGCTGGGCCATGGACGGCGTGCCCGCGTAGTGCACGATCTTCAGCATGAGATCCGTGAGGAAGGCCTTGGAGAGGCCGACGTCCAGCAACGTCTTAGGCTGGGGCGGGAACAACCCGTTGCCCGGAGCCTCGGTCTCCTCCAGGGTGGCCGTCGAAGGGGCCATCAATCGAGAAAAGGGATCGCTCTCCGCTGCGGGCTTTTGGTCGGCCCGCGGAACCCGGGGCAAGGATGACGGGATGATGGGCCTGGGCCGAGGCCGAAGACCTGGCGCGCCCGGGACTTCGGGCGCGTTGCCAGCCTCCTCCGCCTCCTCCGGTATCAGGATCAAAGAGTCGTCTTCCAGTTCGCGGTCTTTGGCCATGACTCCCCCGCCAGCCCGTTGGTCAATGCATGATAGCCGAGGCCGATAAGGCGCCTCACAAGGTTAGACGCGACGAACTTGGTGATGTTACGGGGCGGCGAACCCAGCCGGCGCATCCGCGTCGCGATTGTAGAAATCGGCACAAGGTATTGACCGTCGGCCACGGCGATGCTATAAGGAACTCAAGTCAATTTGATACGCATTAATCAGATTAATCGATTAAATAGACGAGAACGCGATATGGACATCCCGGCCGTAGTCATCGACCGCCTCCCGCTGTACGCCAGGGCCCTTGCCAGCCTGGACAATCAGGGCCGGGAGGTGGTGAGTTCCCAGGAGTTGGGCGTTCTGCTGAACGTCACCCCGGCGCAGATACGGAAGGACCTCAGCTACTTCGGGCGCTTCGGCAAGCAGGGCCGCGGTTACAACGTTCGCATGCTCTTGGAGGAGCTGCGAAGGATCCTGGGGCTGAACCGGCAATGGAAGATGGCCCTGGTGGGCACCGGAAGGCTGGGGCGCGCCATCCTGGGCTACGAGGGGTTCGCCCCCCAGGGCTTCAAGATCGTCGAGGCCTTCGACTCTGATCCCCGGGTCATCGGCAAGCAGATGAACGGCCTGGTGATCAGAGACACGAAGGACTTGGAGAAAGTGCTCAAGGAGAACCCTGTGGACGTCGGCATCGTGGCCGTGCCGGCCGAGGCCGCTCAGGACGTCATCGATGCGCTGGTGCGCTGCGGCGTCCGGGCCATCCTGAACTATGCGCCGGTGGCGGCCCACGTGCCCAAGGACGTGCAGATCAAGCGCATCGATCCCGTCCTCGCCCTCCAGGGGATGACCTACTACCTCAAGGCCCGGGCGCCGATCTCGGACTAGCCCCGCTCGCCCTATCACGGATCTCCGCTCGCCCTTGGAGTGCCTCGGGGTGAGCGGCCCGCTACGCCCGCACCGAACGGCGTTAGAAACTGACCATCCACTCGCTCTCGGCCGGCTGAGAGCGCTTGATGAGGTCCAGGTGGTCCAGGGCGATGCCCGCGCCCATGGCCACGCACTCCAGCGGGTTGTCCGCAACGTAGCAGGAGATGCCGATCTCCTGCGTGATCAGTCGGTCCAGATTGCGCAAGAGGGCCGTGCCCCCGGTGAGAACGATGCCCCGATCCACGATATCGGAGGCCAACTCCGGAGGCGTGCGCTCCAGCACGCTGCGTATCGCCCCCACGATGGCCATCAGCGAGTCGGAGATGCCCTGGGTGACATCGGTGGAGGTCACCGTTATCGTGCGCGGCAGACCGGTGATCTGGTCTCGTCCCCGCACCTGATACGTCAGCTCCTCTTCCAAGGGCAGGGCGCTGCCGATGGCGATCTTCAGCTCCTCTGCCGTGCGGTCGCCGATGATGAGGTTGTAGCGGCGCTTGATGTAGTTGGCGATGACGTCATCTAGCCTGTCGCCAGCCACCCGCACGGACTCCGTGACTACGATGCCATACATGGAGATCACAGCGGCCTCGGTGCGCCCGCCACCGATATCGACGATCATGTGGCCCTGGGGCATCCCCACCGGAATGCGGGCGCCGATGGCGGCGGCCAGGGGTTCCGGTATGAGGTGGGCGGGACGCCGTGCCCCGGCAGCCTCCGCGGCATCTTGCACGGCCCTTTGCTCCACGCCGGTGACCCCCGCCGGCACGCAGATCATGACCTCCGGCTTGATGATGGGGAAGCGGCCGATGACGCGGCCGATGAAGTAGCGCAGCATCGCCTCCGTGGTGACGTAGTCGGCGATGACGCCCTCCCGCATCGGGCGCACCACCTGGATGGCCCCCGGCGTGCGGCCCAACATCTCCCTGGCTTCGGCGCCCACGGCCACGATGGAGTTATCGCGCTGGGCGATGGCAACCACCGAGGGTTCGTTGATGACTATGCCGCGGCCCTTGACGTACACCAGCACGTTGGCCGTGCCCAGGTCGACTCCAATGCGCTTTCCGAACAACCCTCACACCCTCTCGATCTGCGCTCCCAAAGAGCACAGGCGCTCGTCGATGCGTTCGTAGCCTCTGTCGACGTGATAGATGTCGGTGATCTCGGTGCGGCCCTTGGCGGCCAAGCCGGCCAGGATGAGAGCCGCTCCCGCGCGCACGTCCAGCGCCCGGACCCGCGCGCCCATCAACGGCGTAGGCCCGCTAATGATAGCAGTCGTGGTGCCCGTAGTCACTACCTCGGCTCCCATCTTCCGCAGCTCGCTGACGTAGAGCAGGCGATTGTCGAAGACGCGCTCGTGTACGTAGCTGACACCGGTGGCCTGGGTGAGCAGCACCGCCATCGGCGCTTGCAGGTCCGTGGCTAGCCCGGGGTAAGGCAAGGCCTGGATGGTGGTGGCTTTCATCTCCTTGACGCCGGTGACCGTGAGCTCGCCCTCGCCCTCCTCTACCTGCACCCCAATCTGCCGCAGCTTGGCGATGAGGGATATGAGGTGCTCCAGCTCGACGCCTCGAACCGTCACCTGTCCCCCCGTGATG
Organism: Dehalococcoidia bacterium; assembly: GCA_034433815.1. Lineage (GTDB taxonomy): Bacteria > Chloroflexota > Dehalococcoidia > SM23-28-2 > RBG-16-64-32 > DAOUAG01. The sequence continues at coordinate 4,248 of DAOUAG010000137.1, forward strand.
GCGGCGGCGATGGCGTAGGTACCCGCCTCCAGCCGGTCAGGGATGATGCGGTACGTTGCGGGACGCAGCTCGGCTCCGCCTTCGACCTCCACCGTGTGGGTGCCCGCGCCCCTAATGGTAGCGCCCATCTGCCGGAGCATCTGAGCCAGGCCTTGCACCTCTGGTTCCGCCGCCGCATTGACGATGGTGGTCTTGCCCCTGGCGCAGACGGCCGCCAGCATGAGGTTCTGGGTGCCGAGAACGCTGGGGTAATCGCAGAAGATCAGGTTGCCGGTCAGTTGTCCGGCATGGGCCAGGAACTGGTCACCCTCCTTGCGGACGGTGGCGCCCAGGGCAGCGAAGCCGGAGAGATGCACATCGATGGGCCTCTGGCCGATGACGTCGCCGCCCGGGGGTGAACAAGCGGCCCGGCCTAACCTGCCGAGAAGCGCACCCATGACCAGGAAGGACCCCCGCAGGTTGCCCACCAGATCGCTGGGCGCGGCCCAATTGTCTACACGAGCCGCATCGATCCGCAGTCGGTGATCGCCCGCCCACTCCACTTCGGCGCCGAGGCTGCGCAGGACCTGCGCCATGTGCTCCACGTCCTCGATCTCTGGCACGTTCTCCAGGATCGATTCCCCGGGCACCAACAAGGCAGCGGCCATGGCGCCCATTGCGGCGTTCTTCGAGCCGCTGACGGTGATGGCTCCACGAAGACGCCGCCCGCCCTCGATGATGAAGGCAGCCTGGCGGTTACGGGGCGTCATCGCTTTCGAACCAGCCTTCAGGGCAAGACGGAGCAAGCTATGTGGCACGGGGTCATGCTATGACCATCGTACGAGAAGCCGTCAGCCAGCGGAAGGGGGCCCCGCTCCCGGAACTAAACGCCGGGCGGGCCGGGACGCACGCCGCCACGGCGGCGCCTGCGTTCGGCCACCTTCAGACGGAGCAGCGCCCGCTGTAGCGCCGCCGCCGCGCGGGCCAGGTCCTCTTCAGCCACCCGCTCTTCGAGGATGCGTTCGGCGCGGCGTCGCGCCTCCTCCGCCCGCACGACGTCTATCTCCTCCGCGCGCTCCGCAGCGTCGGCCAGGATGGTTACCCTGTCCTGGCGCACCTCCAGGAACCCCCCCGTGATGGCCATCTCGATCTCTTCGCCGCCCTTCAGAATGCGCATAACGCCTGGCTTGATCATGGTGAGAAGAGGCGCATGCCTGGGCAGGATCGCCAGCTCGCCGGCCACCCCGGGGGCGACGACCTCGTCCACACCCTCGTCGGAGTAGACGACTCGCTCGGCCGTGACGACATCGACCTTAAGGGGCATCCCGCACCCCCTTTCCCTCCGTACAGGGACAGGCCCGCGTAAGCGAGATCACGCTGCCTCCTTAGCCATGCGTTCGGCTTGTTCCGCGGCCTCCTCGATGGTGCCCACCATGAGGAACGCCTGCTCCGGCAGGTGGTCCCACTTGCCCTCCAGGATCTCCCGGAAGCCGCGCACGGTCTCCTTGATGGGAACGTAGCGGCCAGGCTTGCCGGTGAACACCTCGGCCACGAACATGGGCTGCGAGAGGAAGCGCTGGATGCGCCGGGCCCGAGCCACGATCTGCTTGTCCTCCTCCGACAGCTCTTCCACACCGAGGATGGCGATGATGTCTTGCAGGTCCTTGTAGCGCTGAAGGACGGCCTGCACCCCGCGGGCGGTGTTGTAGTGCTCCTCCCCCACGATGCGCGGGTCGAGGATCCGCGAGAAGGAGGCCAGGGGGTCCACCGCCGGGTACAGGCCCTGTTCGGCGATGGAGCGCTCCAGGGCGATGACGGCGTCCAGGTGCCCGAAGGTGGTGACGATGCCCGGGTCCGTGTAGTCATCGGCCGGCACGTAGATGGCCTGGAAGGAGGTGATGGAGCCTCTCTTGGTAGAGGTGATCCGCTCTTCCAGGGCGCCCATGTCGGTGGCCAGGGTGGGCTGGTAACCCACGGCAGAGGGCATCCGGCCCAGGAGGGCCGAAACCTCCATGTTGGCCAGGATGTAGCGGTAAACGTTGTCGATGAAGAGGAGGACGTCTTGCCCCTCCACGTCCCGGAAGTACTCAGCCATGGTGACGCCGGTGAGGCCGATGCGGGCGCGGACTCCAGGGGGCTCGTTCATCTGGCCGAAGACCAGCACGGTCTTGTCGATGACGCCCGACTCCCGCATCTCGTACCAGAGGTCGTTCCCCTCACGAGAGCGCTCGCCCACGCCGGCGAAGACGGAGAAGCCGCCGTGCTCCGTGGCGATGTTACGGATCAGCTCCTGGATGATGACGGTCTTGCCCACGCCAGCGCCTCCGTAGGCGCCCACCTTCCCGCCCCGAGTGAAGGGAGAGACCAGATCTAGGACCTTCAGGCCCGTCTCCAGAACTTGGGGCGTGGTCTCTCGCTCCTCGAAGCTAGGGGCCGGACGATGGATGGGCCAGCGCTCATCCGACTTGACCTCGCCGAGGCCGTCCAGGGGCTCGCCCAGGACGTTGAACAGACGACCGAGGGCTGGCCGCCCCACCGGCACCGTGATGGGCTGTCCGGTGTCGACCGCCTCAGCGCCGCGGCGCAGCCCGTCAGTGCTGTCCATGGTCAGGCAGCGCACCCAGTTGTTGCCCAAGTGCTGCTGGACCTCAGCGATGAGGATCTTCCCGCCGTCCATGTGGATCTCGATGGCGTCATAAATGTCCGGCATTTGGTCTGGCGGGAACTCCACGTCCACCACCGTGCCGATGACCTGTACGACCTTGCCTTTGGTGCCCTTAGCCATACTTCACCTCGTTAAGTCCTTGGTGCCTCATTAACCCTTCAGGGCCTCTACCCCGCCGGTGATATCCAGCAGCTCGCCAGTGATGCTCTCCTGCCGCGCCTTGTTGTAGGCCAGGGTCAGGTCTCGCATCAGTTCGTTGGCGTTCTCCGTCGCATTGCGCATGGCCACCATGCGAGCCGATTGCTCGCTGGCGATGGCCTCCAGGATGGCCCCGTAGACCTGGCGCTCGACGTAGCGGGGCAGTAGCTCCGCCAGCACGCCGGCGCGGTCGGGCTCGTAGATGTAGTCCACACCCCAGGTAGCCGCCTCCGCCGGGGGCTCCACCGGCAGCAGCTTGAAGACCTCCGGACGCTGGACGACGGTGTTGACGAAGTGGGCGTACACCAGATAGACCTCGTCCGCCCGCCCGGCGATGAAGTCCTCCATGGTTACTCGGGCGATGGGCCGGATGTCCTCGTAGCCGGGGTTGTCGCCGATTCCGATGAACTCAGCCACCACTTCCTGCCCGGTGCGGCGCATGAAGTCGCGACCCTTGCGCCCCACGGCCACCACCCTCACGGGAACGCCTTGCTCCAGGATGAACTGGGCGGCGCGGCGGTTGAGAAGGGTTGGCAGCCCCCCGCACAGGCCCCGATCGGGCGTTATAAGCACCATTTCGATAGCCTTGGTCTCCTCGCGGCGTTGCAGCAGGGGGTGCCGAGTCTCGGGATCCATCAGCGGCACCGTCTCCGCCAAATCCGCCAGCACCCAGCGCATCTTCTCGGCATAGGGGCGCCCGGCCAAAGCGTTCATCTGGGCCCGGCGCATCTTGGATGCTGCCACCAGCTCCATAGCGCGGGTGATCTTGGCCGTGCTCTGGATGCTGCGTATGCGCCGCCGGATCTGGCGCAGGGTCGCTACCGCCATGGTCTATCTACTCCGTCTCCACCCCTGGCCTGAAGGCCAGGGCAGCGGGTGGCGGCTCCTCCCCAGGCTGAAGGCTGGGGCAACGGGTGGCCGCTCCGGCTCCACCCCAGCCTGAAGGCTGGGGCAACGG
>DAOUAG010000138.1:0-8805 GCA_034433815.1 Dehalococcoidia bacterium
TACAGCTTGAGATTGGGGAGGATGTGGTACTTGGTGGCACCAGCACGGGCAGCCAGCCCGTTCACCTCGGCCTCCAGATCCACGGACCTGGGGACGGCGAGAACGAACCACAGATTGTACTCGTGCTCGCGACCGTAGTTATGGCTGACGCCGGGGTGGGCGCTGACCACGCTTGCCGCCGCTGCCAGCCGCTCTTCCGGCACCGAGAAAGCCACCAGCGTGCTGCGGTAGCCCACCCGGTAGACATCGAAGATGGCGCTAAGGCTGCGCAGGATCCCGGCCTGGCGCAGGGCGCGCACCCGTTCTAACACCTCGGCTTCCGGAATCCCCAGGTCTTCGGCTATAGCGGCGTAGGGTCGCGCTAGCAGCGGGAAAGCGCTTTGTAGGAGATTCAGAAGCCGCTTATCGGTGGCATCCAGGGATGCCGCTTGGGTCAAGAGTAGCGCTCTTCTTTCCAGGGGTCGCCACGCATGTGGTACCCGTATTGTTCCCAAAAACCCGGACGGTTAGTGGTCATGAACTCCAGGCCGCGGATCCACTTGGCGCTCTTCCAGAAATAGAGGTGCGGCACCACCAACCGGCAGGGCCCCCCGTGGGCGGGAGGCAGGTCTTGGCCGTCGTGCTTGTAGGCCAAGAGAACGCCATCCCGCAACAGGTCCTCCAAAAGGATGTTAGTGGTGTAGCCACCGTAGCAGTGGGCCATCACGGCCTTGGCCTCGGGAAGGGGCCGCACGTGCTTCATGAGGTCTTTGAAGGCCACACCCTCGAACTCGTTGTCCATCCGGCTCCAGGACGTCACGCAGTGGATATCGCACCGGACTTTGGTCATTGGGAGCGCCATGAACTCATCCCAGGTGAAGGTCACCTCTTCTTCCACGGCGCCGAAGATGCGCAGCCGCCAATCTTTGCGGTCCACGCGGGGCGTGCCGGCGTAGGTCAGGACGGGCCAGTGCTGGACCACCCTCTGCCCCTTGGGCAGGCGGTCGCCCCAGCGTTCAGCCTCTGGATCGCGGCGCGAAAGGAGATCGAAGGCCATCTAGACACCACGGCGGCCCGCAGGCCGTCATCACGTTACGAGCATATCAACCTTGGGCGGGCGCAGTCAAAGTATCGGCTACCGCCCCGCGTGCTATCATCGAACCGATGCAAGGGACAGAGACGGTGCACGATATCCCTCGGCAGCGCACCCAGGGGGGCGCGCGACGTCTTTCATTCTGGGGAGCCGCGGCCACCACGATACTGCTGGACCAGGTGACCAAGGCGCTCGTCAGGGCATCGCTCCAACCCGGCGAGGCTTGGCCCAGCCACGACTGGCCGATCCGTATACGCTACGTCACTAATACCGGCGCCGCCTTCGGCATTCTGCAGGAGCAGACAGCTTTCCTAGTGGTCATGGCTCTCGTGGGTCTGGTCGCCATCTACATCTACTATCGCAACCCGCCGTTCGACCACCTGATCGCCCCAATGGCCATAGGCATGATGCTGGGCGGAGCCGCCGGGAACCTGATGGACCGCATCCGCCTGGGCCGAGTGACGGACTTCATAGACGTGCCACCCTGGCCAGCCTTCAACGTCGCCGATTCGTCCATCACGGTAGGGATAGCCGTCATCATCCTGGGCTACGTTTTCCTGGCACCAAAGGCGCAGCGTGTCGGCTGTGAGGACCCTTGAGCTCATCGCCGACCGGTCGGGCGAACGGCTGGACTCCTTCGTGGCCCGGCGCTGCCCGGAGATATCGCGCAGCCAGGCGCGACGCCTGATCGACTCCGGGTTGGTGCTGATGGATGGGCAGGCCGCGCGGCCTGCCAGCCGCGTGGCCAGCGGCGACCGTATCACCGTGATGGTGCCGCCGCCGGAGGAGCCCGAGCACCTTGAACCAGAGCCCATCCCTCTGACCATCCTCTACCAGGACAACGACATCATCGTCATCGATAAACCGCCCGGCCTCACGGTGCATCCCGCCCCAGGGCACCCGCGGGGAACCCTGGTCAATGCCCTACTGGCGGCCTGTCCAGACCTGCGGGGCGTCGGCGGCGCGCTCCGGCCCGGGATCGTCCACCGCCTGGACAAGGACACCTCCGGGCTCATGGTAATCGCCAAGAACGATAGGGCGCACCGGGCCCTATCCCGGCAGCTCAAAGAGCGCACCGTCCATAAGACCTACCTCGCCTTGGTCCACGGCGTGCCGGAGCCCAGGCAAGGCACCATCGAGGCGCCTATAGGCCGGCACCCCAGGAACCGCAAGAAGATGGCCGTCGTGGCAGGCGGGCGCGAAGCCGTCACCCGCTACAGAGTCCTGGAGCCCCTCGCCGGCGGCCGATACGCCTTGGTAGAGGCAGAGCCTGTCACCGGGCGCACGCATCAGATCCGCGTGCATATGGCCGCCATCGGACACCCGATCCTGGGCGACTGCACCTACGGCAAGCGCTCGGAACTAATACCCCGGCAGGCCCTCCACGCCTGGCGCCTGGCCTTCGCCATGCCCCTCAGCGGCCGCCTGGTGGAGTTCGAGTCGCCCCCGCCGCCTGACCTGCGTCTGGCCTTGGCCAAGCTTCGCGGCGACTGACGCCTATCAGACGGTTACCTATCCCCCAGGCGCTCTGCCGGCGCCGATCGGCGTGATCCCCGTGGCGAAGATGTAAATCCGGTTGTAGAAGCGGGCCAGGAGTGGTTTGTGCCCCTGCTCCTGAAGCTCTCGGATCACACGGGCCATGACGGCACCGTAGCCCTTCAGGGGCAACGTCCGGTAGAACCAGTACTCCTCGCCGCCGTACACGAGCTTGATGCCCGGCTCGTGCTGTCCGTATTCGACGTAGGGCAGCTCGAGCCCATCGGCGCGCAGCGTCTCGATCAGTTCAGGGTCTACCTCGATGACACCTTCCATTTCACCGCCACCATACGGGCGCGGCGGCTTTTGTTCAAGCCCCGGCACCGGCCATCGGCGCGCCTTTGCTAGAATGGGCACCGTCATGAAAGTACGAACCCGTTACGCCCCGTCCCCAACGGGCGACCCCCACTTGGGCAATATCCGTACCGCCCTTTTCGATTGGCTCCTGGCGCGACACTACGGGGGGCAGTTCATCCTACGCATCGAAGACACCGACCGGGCGCGGTACGTCGAGACGGCCGTCCACGCCCAGATGGAGGCGCTGCGTTGGCTGGGCCTCGATTGGGACGAGGGACCGGACACGGGCGGGCCTTTCGCCCCCTACGTGCAGTCCGAACGCCTGGCGATCTACCGCGAACACGCAGAACGCCTTGTGCAGGAAGGCAAGGCCTATCGCTGCTACTGCTCCCCAGAACGCTTGGAAGAGGTGCGGCTAAGCCAACAGGCGCAGAAGCTGCCACCGAAGTACGACCGCCGCTGCCGCGATCTCAGCGAGGCGGCCCGCCGGGCGGCTGAGGCCGAGGGCATTACGCCTGTCATCCGCTTCAAAACGCCCCTCACAGGCGAGGTGGAATGCCACGACGTGCTGCGGGGCAGCGTCACCTTCCAGAACAACACGCTGGACGACTTCGTGCTGCTGAAATCGGACGGCTTCCCAACGTACCATCTGGCCAGCGTCGTCGACGACCACCTGATGGAGATAACCCACGTCCTGCGCGGCGAAGAGTGGCTTCCCAGCGCCCCCCGCCACTTCTTGCTCTATCAGGCCTTCGGGTGGAAGCCCCCCCTCTTCGCCCACCTGTCCCGCATCCTGGGACCAGACCGCGCCAAGCTCTCCAAACGCCACGGCGCCCATTCTGCCCTCGAATACCGCGAACAGGGATACCTTCCGGAGGCCGTGGTCAACTTCCTGGCCCTCCTGGGCTGGTCTCTGGACGACCGCACCGAGATCATCGACCGGAAGACCCTCATCGAGCATTTCGACCTCGACCGCGTGCTGCCCAACCCGGCCGTCTTCAACGCCGAGAAACTCCTTTGGATGAACGGCGTGTACATTCGGGCGTTGCCTCCCGCCGAGCTGGCGGAGAGGGTGCGACCGTTCTTGGAGCGCGCCCTCGGCCGCGCCGTCGATCCCGCGGCCGTGCTGCGGATCGTACCGTTGGTGCAGGAGCGGATCAAGCTCCTGAGCGAGATCACGGAGATGGCCGGCTTCTTCTTCCAAACCGGCGAGCTGGTTTACGACACGGCCGCACTGTTGGGGAAAGCCTTCGCTGGCCAGCCGGCGGCATGCGCCCACGCCTTGGAAGAGGTGCTGTCCCGCATCGAAGGCCTACCCCAATGGACCCACGAGGCGCTGGAGAGCGCCATCCGTCCTCTGGCAGCGGAACTAGGCTTGAAGACGGGCGACCTCTTCGGATCCATCCGCGTGGCCGTGACGGGAAGGACGGCCAGCCCTCCCCTCTTCGAAACCATGGAGGCCCTGGGCCGCGAAATCACGCTCGAACGCCTGAGGAGCGCCATCACGCGATTGAGTTGCGGCTGAGCTCGGCCGTACGTACCGAGCGCTTGCTCTAATTACCGAGCGCTTGCTTTATTCACCGAGCGCTTTCTCTGTAAATCGAGCGCTCTCTTGATAATTCTCATTCTTCCTTGGAAAACCATTGACGAATCAATATAGTGGAGTTCTAATGCTAGTAATCGAGGTGCACGCGATGCGGCAACAGAAGTTCGACCCAAGGGCAACGGTTGCGGGAGGGGCAGCCGGATGGACGGGAGGCCCACTCAACGTAGGCGTCTCACCAACGGGGAACGCCGCACCCCCGGGGGGCTCGCCACCCCCTGTAGACGCGTAGGGCCGCCGTGTTGTGGGCTCCGCGGCGGCCCTACTGTGGCGCGACGGCCGCTGCCTCGGCAGCGGCCGTCATGCTACCCGCGGCTAGTCATCGCTTCCGCATCAGCTTCCAGCACTTACGGCGTCCAGCTTGGCGGCGAGGCGGCCCGTCCCCATCAGATACAGTGCCTGCATCGCACCGTCCACGTCGAAGTCCTCTTGCCAGAGGACCTTCCCCAGCCGGATGCCGACGAGGATGGCCAGCATCAAGCTGGCGAACCCCCGTACGTTGATATCCGGGTAGGTGTATACGCCCTCCTCGATGCCACGGCGGATCAAGGTCTCGAGCCACTGCCGCCTCAAGGCCCAACTGGCCCGATTGATGGCGGCCAGCTTCTCGTTCTTTAGCATCTCCGCCCATATCTCGATGTCCAGGCGCGTGATGTTATCTACATCGGGGTCCTGGAGGAAATCTGAGTAGAAGGCCAGTACCTCTCGGAAGGCGGACTGTATGTTCTGGGTGCCCTCTATCATCGGCCTCAGCTTGTCGACGATATTGCGAGCTGACTGCTCGATGACGGCGCTTATTATCTCTTCTTTGCTGCCGAAGTAGTGGTATAGCCCGCCTGGCGTGATGTTGGCCTCGCGACAGATCTCGTCGGTGGTCGTCTGGTGGAAACCATGGCGCAGAAAGCAGGCGCGGGCGGCCTCAATGATCTCCCGTCGGCGTGTTTCCAGCTCTTCGGGCTTAAGCTTCGGCACTCACGCCCCCCTTGCGCGCATCATAGCGAGCGCTCGCTATTGTACGTCAATTATATGCCCCCTGCTGGAGGTGTCAAGCGATATTCAAGAAATATTTCGGCAAGTTTGCAGCGTTTGCTGGGGGCGGTCTCCTCTGCTACAATCGTCTCGGCTGCTGCGGGATGGTGTAACGGCAGCACGGCTGACTCTGGATCATTCCGGGCTAAGCGCTGTGCGTCGCGTACGTAATATCGAGGCCAAAAGCGCCTAATTATCTATGCAAAGCGCGCCCTCCCGCGCTTGTTCTATGTCGCAGATGTTCCCCCACCGCGGCACCATTCGCTCGCCCCACGTTCTCCAGCTGCCAACGCCCGCCGCCAATTCGCGAACACAGGGGAAAGGCGCCGCCGAACGTTAGGGGATCGCGGACTGTTGGCGAGGCACTAATCGCCGAGAGGATCGACGGCTTGCCGGAACGACGAGACGACGAGGAAATAGAGCCGGACGGCAGTTTGTTCACAAAGAGTGTCCGGCGGTTGGACAAGGTATGGCGCCGGTCTTCTTCCTTGTCCTAACCGGTCCAGCGGTCGAACCGAACTAGTTGAGTTGGAGCACGGCCTCGGGCCAGAGCTCGCCCTCGGCGAGCCGCTGGCGCACGAACTCCTCGAGGCGCGGGTCGAGTACGCGGACGAAGCTCTCGACGTACTCCCGGTACTCCTGAACGACGCGGTTACGCAGGGCGAACACGTCTAACGGCATCGCTGCCTCCCACCTAGCCTACTCGAGGGCCGAGAACAATGCATTGATCCCCTCGGCCAACAGTGCCCGTCGGGCCGCGAGGAATTCCTGGAACCTGTCGATGGACCAAAGATTTGGGTCTAGCGGGATGAATTGTCGCTCCAGTCGGTCGCGGGAGATTCCCTGCAGGTACTCCTTCGGCTCCTTGGCGCTTATTTCCACGTTGGCCCGCTTCGAGAGGAACGCAATGTTCGCCAGTTCATTTACGTCCCGCTTCGGGTACCGGTCCTTCAGCAGCGCTTTGGGGAAAACGTGATGCAACTCCAAGAGGTGCTCGGTCCCGAGATTCGTGGAACTGAGTTTCACGTCCGTCCACCAGTCCACCGCTCCGCGACGGCGGCACGCGAGGAACATGGGCAGGAAGAACGGACTGCTTACTCCCGCGTCGTCGAGGTCATCCGCGGTCACATGGAGTCGGCCGATCGCCTGCCGGAGGTCGTGTGCCAGGAGCGCAAACGGGTCCGGCTCGTTCAAGACCCGTAGATCCTGATCCATAGTGGTCTCCGCGGATCCCGCGTATCGCTGCCATGTCGACGCCAGGAGAAACCAGCGCAATAGCCCCTTGGTGTCCGCATCGCGAGGATCATCGAGGCGCGCCAAGTACGCGACGGGAACGACGAACGCGTTGATCGAAGGAAGCCAATCGGCCGACTCAATGCCCAGGTTCTGGCGAAGCAAGTTCACGAAGTACTCGAGTCCTCGCTTCGTCTTGCGCCACGCATCCCGTATCGCGTCCTCCGGCACATTGGCCAGCGGTGGGAATCGGCTCTGGCGCGTGGCGACAGCCGTCAAACACCGGACGAGGAAGCGCAGCTCGATGTCATAGTTGGCGGCCTCCAGCTGGTCTTTGAATTTCGCCAGCTCGTCGGTCACCATACCCGGCAGGCGAAAGGCCAGACGGGCGATGGCCAGTTCGGCCTCCTTGAGCCGTGTGCCCTTCGAGTTAACTCGCAAGAAAATATCGGTGACCTCCTCATAATCGAATCGCTTCAGCACATGAACCGGCACAGAGTACTTGCCGATGCCCTCCAGTCTGTTGAGCCGGTCGAGCACGGTCTGAGCGTCCCTACGCTTGATGAGGTCGCGTTCGACCGCGACGGTGATGGCGCCCTTCCGAAAGACATCGGAGACTGAAAGGAACCTCGGATCACTCTTGACCGCGGCGTTGGCAACCTGGAACTCCTCGGTCTCGATGTTGAAGCGAATATCTATCTCGTTCGTTTTGAAGACCTTCACGAGGGAGGTTAGGCGCTGCTGTCCATCCAGAAGGAACCTGCTGCTAACCAGTGATGCGCCATTGCCGCTGGGAGGGCCGGCTTCGATTTCCCTGGCGCGCGGCGCTTCTTCGGTCTCCCAGATCAGGATTGTGCCCACGGGGTAGCCCCGATAGAGAGAGTCGAGCAGGTCCCTGACCTGAGTTCGACTCCACACGTACGCGCGCTGGATTTCTGGCAGCTTGAGATGCATCGCGGCCGTGAGCTCAACCAGGCTGTTGACCGGGGCCATCGTGGTTTCTACGGTTCCCATTCTTCGCCTCCCGTGATTCTTGATGCACCCCTCACGTTGCCACCTCACGGCCGGCGCGTCCCGGTGAGGGGTGCGCCACTCTGGGATCCGCCGGCGGCGGATCGAGGCGGGTGCCATATGCCACGCCTGTGCGCGTGGCCTGAGCGATCTCATCGCAGATCTCCAGGATGACCCGCTTCGTCCGATTTTCTCGTGCCTTCAGGTTTTGGCTGCATTGTATTCAGAATCGTCATCATCCGGAAATAGGGGGTGTCTCCAAAATGCACCCGTGAGATATCGTCTCGGCTTCGGGGCCGGACCTGCTTTACCCAACCCTTGAAACCCCCCCTGCTTCAAAACCTGCGGCCGTTCAAATTGCGTTGCGGTTCGGTCGACCGTCGAAACCGGCCAGAGATTTAGACCCCCTACGCCCTTGTTACATCCCGATCACCACTTGGCGCCGGCCTCGCAGCGGCGGCATAGGCACTAATCGCCGGGAGGATCGACGGCTTGCCGAGGCGAGAGAAAAGAGCCGGAAGGCCATGATACGACCCCGGCTGTCTTTCTATCCCTCACTTCCGGCACCAAACACATCGGGAACCGAAGGCGCGGCGAAAACCCGGACGTCCGGCAGGTCGCGAGCAATCCGCTCGACGAGATCGGCGGCGTCCGGCTCCTGCCAGAGGTAGACGGTCAGCCCGACCAGGTGCTCGCGCCACTCGGGGCGCCAAGTGGACTTGCCGGGGATGCCGAGCGCAGGGAGGCGATGGTACCAGCAGGTCCAGCAATCAGATTCACCTTCCACAAGAAGTACCCAGCCTGCGCGCCGGGCTTCAGACAACCGCTGCAGCCCGTACGGCATGACGCGGGCGCCAGGTTGCCACCGAAAGCGGGAGTCGCCCACGAGCGACAGGCGGCACCGCAGCGTGGCCTCGGTTCCGTCCTCGGCGAGGTACGGGATCGCAACCGCTGGACGTCCATGCCGGCGCACGTCGCGCAGCCCGAGCTGTCGCAGAAATCCCTCGGGCAGCCGCTTCGCCGT
>DAOUAG010000139.1:0-1613 GCA_034433815.1 Dehalococcoidia bacterium
CGGACCTCTTCGTCTCCCTCGGCTGCGCGCGGCCGGGCGGTCCCCTCCGCCGGGAAGCCGAGCGGCTCTGCGTGGACGCCGGGATCGACGCCATCGCCTTCCCTACCGAGGGAACCCTGTTCCACGCCCGCGCCCGCGGGCTCGAGCCCGTGTACCTCCCCGAGTGCTGCTCGCTGCCGTCCGCCGTCTCCGGCACGCCGGCGAGCAGCCGGTGAGCAGGTCGCACAGCATGGCTGTCTCAGGGGTGGATCTGGATGCCCAGCGCGGGGAAGCGCTCGTCGAAGGCGTAGACGACGGGCGGGCCGCCGGCCCTCGCCTCGGCCCAGATGAGGGCGTCGGCGAAGGAGACACGTCCGGAGGGACGGCAGAGGAGAAGGGCCTCAATCAAAATGGCCTTGCCGGGGTGCAGAGACACGATGTTCTGCTTCTGCAACAGGGCGATGAGCTGGTCAACCACGGCGCGGCGGGGAACCCCGTAGACATGGGTGAGGACGTAAGCGGTCTCGGCCAGGGCCACCATGCTCACGGCTAGCCGGCAATCGCTGTCGATAACGTCCGCCGCCCGCCTAGCGAGCTCCGGGGGGTCGTCAGTGAGATACCGAACCAAGAAGGAGGTATCGAGGAAGGCCTCAGCGGGCTGAGGCATGCTCAATCTCCGCCCTGATCAGGCGGGGAGAGGGCTGTACGGCTGGGGGACACCGCCTCCCCCCAGGCCTGGATACGGGCTTGCTCCCACTCCTCAGGCGGCACCGGCCGACGGATGTGGCCCGCCAGCACCCCGCGTAGCGACCGCCGGTGAGGCGGCGGGATGAAATAAACCTCCAGGTGGTCCCCCACCAACCGCTGGATGGCCAGCGAGCCCGGTTGGACACCAAGGCGGTTGCGGATCTCCTTCTCGATGACCACCTGGCCCTTGGGACCAACCACTGTCGGCATGTATAACACCTCGCTGCCGAGATAACTCATCCGTTGTATATATTACTCACATCGCTGCGGTCATACAAGGCCGGCGCTCGTCCGAGGCACGCGGCAGCGGTGAGCCTCCGCTCCGATTGGTCGGAGCAGCCTGCTCGCAGCTGACGGCTGGCCGCCTGGCTTGCGGGCTGGCTGGCCGCGGCACCTCCCCTCAGACCCGCGCGCGTCAGGGAACCGGGACCAGGGCGGTCACGGCGGCCTGGGCGTCCACCAACGGGTAGGGGGACCCGGCCACCGGCTCCGCGGTGCCGACCAGGTGGGAGCGCACCGCGTCCGGGCCAAGGCCGGGGTTCACCTGCAGCACCAGGGCCGCGGTGCCCGCCACGTGGGGCGCCGCCATGGAAGTGCCGCTCAGGGTGGCGTAGGCGCCGCCCTTGTAGGTGGAGTAGATGTTGACGCCGGGCGCCGCCAGGTCCACCTCTGGCCCGCGGCTGGAGAAGGAGGCCAGGTTGTCGGCCTGGTCGGTGGCGGCCACGGCGATGACCTCCGGGTACCGGGCGGGGTAGTTGACCGTGTTGTCGGCCGGCCCGTCGTTGCCGGCGGCGGCGACGATGGTGATGCCGGCGTTGTAGGCGGCGGTGACGGCGTCGTGGAAGGCCTGGCTGTCCGAGGAGGAGCCCAGGCTCATGTTGATGACC
>DAOUAG010000140.1:0-6640 GCA_034433815.1 Dehalococcoidia bacterium
CCGATCTTCCGGAAGAAAAGACTACCAGCGCCTTCCACTCCAACCTCCACCGTCTGCGCAAAGCCATCTATCCAGAATGCATCGCCAAGGACTCCGGCCGCTACGTTCTGGACCCCAGGGGCCACTTCAGCTTCGACGTGGAGGAGTTCCAGGAGGCCCTCCAGCAGGCCGCCACCCTCCCCAAGGGCAGCCCAGAAGCCATTGCCATCATGGAAAAAGCTCTCTCCATCTACACGGGCCCCTTCGCGCCGGACTTCTACTCCGAATGGGCCGAAAGCCTGCGCTGGCAACTCGAGGAACAGTACACCAGCCTTCTCGCCTCCCTGGCCGCCGTGTATAGCGAGGCCGGAGACTTCAAACGCAGCGCGGACCTCTGTCAACGCATCATCGAGCTCGACGAATACAACGAGGCCGCTTGGTACCGGCTGATGAACAACTACATCCGCTCCGGTCAGATGGAGGCGGCCCGTTACTGCTACAACCGCTACGCCCAGATCCTCTCGCGCGACGGCGATCCCGAGGACGTCCCGGACTTCGACAGCCTCTGCCGCGACATCACCAGCGGACGCCAACGGCCCTGAGCCCTGGGCGCTATCTGACGACGCGCCGTTGCCTCAGCGCTGCGATCTCTTCGCCGTCGTAGCCTAGCTCCCGTAGGATATCGTCCGTATGCTGGCCCAGCTCTGGGGCGGGCCCCTGGGAGCGGCCCGGCGTGCGCGAAAGTTTCGCCAGCACCCCCGTCTGCTCGATGACTCCCCAAACAGGGTGCTGATGCTGGATCACATAAGCGTTCTCTCTCACCTGCGGGTGCTGGAGGACCTCTTGGAGCGGCACGATGGGCGCGCAGGGCACTCCCCTGGCGGACAGGCGGCGCACCGCCGAGGCCACGTCCGTGGCTAGCATCTCTTTCGCGATGACGTTGGCCACGCCGCCCCGGGGCGCGGTCATAGCGGCCGCCGGCCAGGCGTTGGGGTAGGCCAGCTCCGGCCGGCCGATGGCCTTGGCCAGGGCCCGCCAGTGGGCCTCCTGAGTGCAGGCCACGAACACCCAGCCATCCTGGCATCGGTAGCACCTGTACGCCGCCGATGGGCCTGGGAAGTCCTTGCCGCCGATGATCTCATGGCCGAAACTCCCGCCTTCCGCGGGGAAGATGAACTCCCCAGACTGGATGGCCATGGTGGCGCCCGTCAGCGTCAGCACCACCCTCTGGCCCCGGCCGGTGCGAGCCCGCGCCAAGAGAGCAGCCGCCACGGCGTAGGCTCCCAGATGCGCCGCAGCGTAGTCGGTGATGGCAACCGAGAGGAACACCGGAGCGTCATCGCCCCCTTGGGCTGCCATCGCGCCTGACCGCGCCTGGAGCAACGGATCGAATGCCGGGCGCTCAGCGTAAGGCCCCGATTCGCCCCAGCCGGCCAGGGTGCAGTAGACGAGCCGCGGGTTCAACGCCGCAAGCCTCTCGTAATCGATGCCCAGGCGTCCAGTAACGCCCGTGCGAAAGTTCTCTACCACTACGTCGGCACCGCGGGCCAGCCGGTAGAGCACCTCCCGTCCTTCTTCTGACCGCAAGTCCAAGGCCAGGCCCCGTTTGCCCCGGTTCCAGCCCAGGAACCCCAGGCCAAAGGTGCGGAAGGCGTCCCCTTCCAGCGACTCCACCTTGATCACGTCCGCCCCGTAGTCGGCTAGGATCATCGGGCATAGGGAGCCGGCTATGTACGACGTCAGGTCCAGCACGCGGACGCCCGCCAGCGGGGCTTCGCCGGCGGGAGGCCCGCCGCTGGCCCGCCGCGGCGGCCAGGCCTCCAGCGCGCCGTCCGTGTGCTCCCCCAGCCTGGGCGCTGGCCCCTGGACGCCACCTGGCGTCCCGCAGAAGGTGATAGGGGGGCCGGCCATGATCACCCGGCCCAGCTCCGGATCCTCCAGCTCCAAGCGGAGGCCGTTGTGCAACACCTGGGGGTCCTCCAGGTACTGGCGGCGGCTCAGGACGGGCGCGCAGGGGACGTCGTACTCCAGAAAGTGGTCCAGCCAGTACTGGCGCGGCTTAGATGCGATGATGGGGGCGATGATCTCGTACAAGGCGTCCTGGTTGGCCCGGTCCAGAATGCCCCAGGGCGCGTTGGAGAAACGCTCGTCTGAGGCCAGCTCCGGCCTATCCAGAGCTATGCAGAGCTTGTTGAAGAATACGTTGTTGCCACAAGCGATGAACAGCCACCCGTCCTGGGCCTCGTAGAGTCTGTAGACCGGAATCGCGCCCTGAGGCCGCCGGCTCAGGCCGGTCATGGCCAACGGGCTGACCGCCTGGGGCGCCCGCACCAGCGACCCCGTTTGCAGGGCCAGAGCTCCGGCCAGCCACGACACGGTGACCTGCTGACCCAGGCCATCCCGTTCCCGCGCCACAAGGGCCGCCGCGATGGCGGAGGCTGCCAGCAGCGCGGCCCCGTACGAGGCCAGAGGCAACGTGACGAACACCGGGTCGCCGCTCTCGGAGGCCTGGCCGCCCTGTATTCCTCCTAGCGCTCCCGCCAGGGCATCGTCCGGCGGCAGGGCAGCGAAAGGGCCCTCGGGCCCGTAGGGCGGCAACCAAACGTACACCAGCGACGGGTTGGCGGCCAGAAGGCTCGCTGGGTCCAGGCCCAGGGCCTCTGCCTCTCCCGGAGGGAAGCAGGATGTCACTACGTCCGCGCGCAAGGCCAGCCGTCTGACGAAATCCCGGCCCTTATCGGACGTCAGGTCTGCGACCGCCGAGCGCTTGCCCCGGTCCCATACCCTGGATTGAGGGCGGGCGGTCTTTGCGGAGACGGGCCCCCCGTCCGGGGGCTCGACGCGCAGGACATCCGCCCCTTGGTCAGCCAACAACTGGCCCAGATACTGACCCGCGATGCCGCTTGCCAGCTCCAGCACTCTGACCCCGGAGAGAGGACCGTGCGGTAGGGTTCTGCCGGCAGACCTCTGGCGCTGGCGCCCTTCTCCGCCTCTTCGCGTCATCCCATCAGCATACCCCCATCGATGGTAATGGCCTGGCCGTGGATATAGCTCCCTTGCGGGCTGCACAGGTAAGCCACCAGCTCACCCACCTCCTCCGGCTGGCAGGGCCGGCCCAGGGGTATCATGCGCAGGACGTTCTCCCGGATGGCATCGTGGCGCATGACGTCGTCCATGCGGGAGGTGTCCACGAGCCCAGGGCACACGGCGTTGACGTTGATCCGGTAGGGGGCCATCTCCGCTGCCAGAACCTGGGTGAAGGCGATGATGCCAGCCTTGGTGGTGGCATAGGCGCCGTTATTGGCCATGCCCCGCCGGCCTAGCACAGAGGACATGTTCACGATGCTGCCGCCCTGGTTCTGCGCGATCATCACCCGGCCTACGGCCCGGGTGACCAGGAAGGTGCCCGTGAGGTTCACCTCCAGCACCCGCCGCCATTCGCTCTCTTCTAGATCGACGATGCGCACCCGGTCGCGGCCCCGGCCCGCGGCGGCGTTGTTGACCAGGATATCGATGCGGCCCATGGCCCGCACCGTCTCATCCGCCAGTCGCTGCGCCTCATCGGCTTGGCGGAGGTCCGCGGTCACGGCCAGCGCCCTTCGGCCCAGGGCGCGGATCTCATCAGCGACCGATTCGACGTCGCGCCAGCCCATCGCCTTCTCTTCATCGGGCAGTGATTCGGCCGGCCGGCCGGAGCCCGTCACCACTACATCGGCTCCGTGGCGGGCCAAAGCGAGCGCGACGTGCCGTCCGATGCCACGGTAGCGACCCGCGCCCGTCACTATGGCGACCTTGCCGTCTAGGGATGTCATCTTCACCTCCCGGCCCCCGCTGGCTGGCTCAGTGCCCGTAGTATATCCGCCCGCACCGCGGGTCTGCCACACCACCGCTTTGACCAGCCCGCGCTGGCACCCGTACCATAGTGCCCGCCATGTCTGAACGATCGGAGGGCTCTCTTGCCGACCTTCGTGTCTTGGACCTCTCGTCGGGCATTGGCGGCGCCTATTGCTCCAAGCTCTTCGCTGACTACGGCGCCGACGTCATCATCGTCGAGCCCCCCGGCGGAAGCCCGCTCCGCCGCCATGGCCCCTTCGCTGGTGGCGAGCCGCACCATGAGGCCGGGGCCGCCTGGCTCTACCTGGGGACCAACAAGCGCAGCGTCACGCTGGACATCGCCTCGGCTACGGGCCAGAGGCTGTTCCGCCGCATGGTGGAGGAGGCCAGCATCATCGTCGAGGACATGCCGCCCGGCCGCATGGCTAGCCTTGGCCTAGGTTTCTCGGACCTCCGCGAGATCAAGCGACGCATCATCCTCGTCTCCATCACCCCGTACGGGCAGTCTGGCCCCCGGGCCAACTGGCTGGGAGCGAACCTCAACGCCCTCGCCGCCAGCGGGCAGATGGCCCTCACCGGCGACCCGGACCGCGAGCCCTTGGCCAGTGCGGGAAGCCAGGCCGAGTACCAGGCCGGCCTGAACGCCTTCGCTGCGGCGGCCGTCGCCGCCCAGAACGCCGACGCCCTGGAGGTGCCCCAACACATCGATATCTCCCTGCAAGAGTGCGCCGCCGCCGTCCTCGAACTCTACCTCCCCTGGTGGTCCTACCTGAAACGAGATATCTCTGGCCGGAAGGGTAACGTCCTGTCTGCGACGGTGGGCGTATTCCCGGCCCGCGACGGCTACATCGGCCTGCACGTCATGCCCCGAAACTGGCCGGATTTCGCGCGGGCCATGGGCCGCCCCGACGTGATCGATGATCCCCGTTTCCGGGACAACTATTCTCGGCTCCAGCACAACGATGAGCTGGAAGCCATCGTCTACGCCTGGGCTGGCACCCAGAGCGCGGAAGAGCTCTACCGTCAGGCGGGCGGTGCCAGGGTGCCCATCGCCTTTGTCCATAGCATCGCCGACCTGCTGGAATCGGAGCAGCTACGGGACCGCGCTTACTTCCAGGAGGTGGAGCATCCGGTGGCTGGCCGGCTCACCTACCCGGGCCCTCCCTTTCGCATGTCGGACGCCCCATGGCGGCCCGGGCGGGCGCCCCTCTTGGGCGAACACAACGACGAGATCTACTGCGGGGAGATGGGCCTGACGCGGCAAGAGCTCTGCGTTCTACGCGCCGGAGGCGTGATATGAGGCCTTCTGGGAGGCCAAACGGGATCCAACGAGGGGCAAGCGCCTGATGTTTCGTCTCCCCCTGCATGGCATCCGCATTCTGGACCTGACCATGGCTTGGGCAGGGCCTTTCGCCACCCGGCTCCTGGGTGACATGGGCGCGGAGGTCATAAAGATCGAGGCTGTCAAGAGCTGGGACCTGTTGCGCAGCTTCACCGGGCAGCCTCCAGACGTGGACCGGGTGTGGGATAAGTCCCCCTACTTCAACCACAACAACCGGAACAAGTACGGCTGCGTCCTGGACCTCTCCCACCCCAAGGGGCGCGAACTCTTCCTGCGCCTGGTGCCTACGGCCGACGCCGTCATCGAGAACTTCAGCCCCGGGGTCATGGAGCGCCTCGGCCTGGGGTACGACGTTCTCTCGGCGGCCAACCCGGGGCTCATAATGGTGTCCATGCCGGCCCTTGGCAGCACCGGCCCCGAGAAGGACTTCATCGCCTACGGCACCAACGTGGAGCAGCTCGCCGGGCTCTGCCACCTGACGGGCTACCAGGACGGACCGCCGCACAAAACCGGTATTAGCTATGGCGATCCCATGGCCGGCATCGCCGCCGCCGGGGCGTTGGCCCTGGCCCTCTGGCAACGTCGCCGCACAGGCCTGGGCCAGCGCATCGAGGTGGCCCAGCGGGAGAACCTCATCAACGTCATCGGCGAGTTCATCCTGGCCTATGCCATGACGGGGCGGGAGCCCGAGCGCCGGGGCAACCGCCATTCCTCCATGGCCCCCCACGGCTGCTACCCTTGTGCCGGTGATGACCAGTGGCTGACCATCGCCTGCCAGGACGACGCCCAGTTCGCGGCCCTGTGCTCCGTCATCGGCCAGCCGGGCCTAGCCGACGACCAGCGTTTCGCCGACGCGGCCAGCCGCTACCGCCATCAGCATGTCCTCGATGGCATCATCGCCGCCTGGACCCGCCAGCAGGAGAAACACTCCGCGGCCACAGCCCTCCAGGCCGCCGGCGTTCCCGCGGCCCCGGTGCAGACGGTGCCGGAGGTCTTCCAGGACGAACACCTGCGCGGCCGCGGCTTCTTCGAGCTCGTCTCGCACGCTGTGGCGGGGAGCTGGGAGATGGAGGCCCCCCATTGGCGCATGAGCGAGACGCCCGCTCACATCCGATTGCCCCCGCCATCCTTTGGCGAGCACAACCACTGGGTTTTCCGCGACCTCCTGGGCCTGTCGGAGGAGGAGGTCGAGGCGCTCCGGGCCGAAGGTGTCACGGGCGACGTGCCGGACTGGTCCGTTCACCAATAGCCCGGTCCTCCCGCTCACCCTGAGCCACGCCGTAGGGTCGCCCTGAGGCGCTCGAAGGGCGAGCGGAGTATGCGGGCCGCTCATGCTTCGACAACCTCAGCATGAGCGGGGTTTGTACGGGGCCGCAGCGTGAGCGGGGTTAGTACGGGTTACTGCTGCGGGGCGGCAGGCGCTGTCGGCTCCTCGACCCGGGGCCGGAATAGGTGTAGGAATACGAGGGTGCCCATAGCGCCGGA
>DAOUAG010000141.1:0-4175 GCA_034433815.1 Dehalococcoidia bacterium
GGGCGCCGTGGTTCTGGCCATATGTTGCGACTTGCGGGTGGCGGGCGAATCCGCTTGGTTCTCCATACCAGAGGTGGAGCTGGGGCTACCTCTGGGCTGGAACGCTCTGCCCCGGCTGGCTCGCGAGATCGGCCACGCCCGCGCCCTAGAGCTGACGATCACCTGCGAGCGGTTCAGCGCCCGCCAAGCTTACGACTATGGGCTCGTGACGCACCTCTGCCCGGACGGTGAGGAGGAGAAGGCCGCCCGAAAGATCGCCGCTAAGGTGATAAGCAAGCCTGCCTTGCCCGTCGCCCTCACCAAGGCAACGATGCGGGCCCTCAAGCGGGGCACGGAGATGGGCGACGCCGTGTACAGCGATCCGGACCTTTTGCTGTACAGCCGCCTGATGGCCCAGCGCCGGGAGCGGCTACAGAAGGAAGGGCGGGGCTAGCTCAAGCCGCCGCAGCCCGACGGCGCCAAGACCGGCAATCCTGCCACGTGACGCAGAACGTCCAGCGCGTCCACAGCATCCAGCGCCCCGTCGCAGTTGGCGTCCGCTTGCTCCAGGCATGGCGCCCGGGGTTCCAGGCCGGCGACCCACCTTAGGAGAGCCAGGGCATCCACGGCATCGACCTGGCCGTCGCAGTTAGCGTCCCCGCGCACGTACGCCAACGTGGGGGTCGGCGTGGGGGCTGGCGTGGGCGCAGGGGTTGCGGTAGGCGACGGCGTCGGTGCAGGCGTCGGCACGGGCGTTGGTGTGGGAGTGGGCGTGGGGGTAGCGCCGGAGCCCGTCACCCACCCCAGGTCCAGCGTCCAGTACCAGCCCCACGGGCCATAGGCGCGGGCCACGCCGGCAGCGTTGTAGCGGCCGTCCAGCATGTTCGCGTTGTGCCCCGGCGAGCTCTTCCAGCCATCGAACACCCACTGGGCAGATCCCGAACCCCGCGCGATGTTCTCCCCTAAATAAGCGAAGGAGTCGTTGCCGAAAGAGAGGATGCGCTCGATGAACGTCCGGCCCAGGGAGTCGCAGTGGCCGCGGATGCCGAACTGAGCGCAGTAAGTGGAATCCGGCCAGTAGCCCTTCGAGGCCATATCGTCGCTCATCCAGGTGGCTGCATCGGTGAGCTGCGCGTTCACGGCCAGAGGCCCGGCGCCGTTCTGGGCTCGGTAGGCGTTCAGCAAGTCCATGAAGGACTGCTCCTCGCTGTCCAGAACCGGCGCGGCAAGCCCGGCGGCTCGCATCCCCGGCCAGACCACCAGCGCCATCAGCGCCAGCGAAAGGAAGCCGGCCAGAAGCCCCGAGTAGACCTTCGAGGCCCGCCCGCCTGTCGTCGGCCCCGCATGCGCGCCCATACCTGTGGCAGTTTCTTCCAGGCCGGCCCTGCCGGTCAAGGCGGCCGCCATGGCCTGTACGTTGTAACGATAGGCCCGCGCCATCGTCTTTGCTTTGCGAGGCGAGGCGCCTCTTCCTACCGGGGAAAGATGGCCGAGACTACCAAGATCCATGACAGGGGCCCTGCACCATTGGGGGTGCCATACCCCGCAAAGGTCACCCTGCCCTCTTCGCGTTCCCCCGTCGTCCGGCGGCAAAGGCTGATCGATGCTCTAACCGCAGCGCTGGAGCGCCGGGTGGTGGTGGTCACCGCCCCTGCCGGATACGGCAAGACTACCCTGCTCCTGGACTTCGCCCGCTCCTCGCCTCTGCCCGTCTGCTGGTACTCCCTGGACGAACGCGACCGCGATCTCGAGACGTTCCTAGGCTACTTTCTGGCGGCGGGCCAGCGCCAGTTCGCCGGTTTCGGGGCCGGCCTCGTTCGCCTTCTCACGGAGGGCGGCGAGCCTTCGCCGGAGGCGGCCGTCGACCTGATGGTGGCGGCCGTGGAGGGCGCCGGCCAGCCCCTGGCCTTCGTCTTGGATAACTCCCAAGTGCTCGAGGACGCGCCCCCCGCTCTGATGAAGGCTATCGAGGGCTGGATCTACAGGCTGCCGGCCTCCTGCTCCGTCATCCTTTCGGGTCGTGTCCAACCGCGCCTGGGCATTCTGCCCGTCATGTCCGTTAAGCAGGAGATCGCCTCCATCGGCGCCCAGGACTTGGCCTTCACCTGCGAAGAAGTGGTCCATCTCTTCCGGGAGGTCCTGGGCAAGGAGATATCCCTGGATGACGCCCAGCATCTCTCGGACATCACAGAAGGCTGGGCCGCTGCCTTGATTCTCCTCGCCGACCGGCTGCGCGCGGCCCAAACCAGTGTCTCCCTGGAGCAGCTCAGGCCCACCGATACCCTCTATCAGTACATCGCCCTCGAGGTGTTCGATCCCTTGCCCGAGGACCTGCGGCGCTTTCTGGACGAGAGCGCCGTCCTGCGCCAGATGGATGTGGCCAGCGTTAACGGGCTCCTGCGCATCTCTGACGCAGAGGAGCGGCTGGACTACCTGGAAGGGCGCAACCTTTTTGTATGCCGGGATGATGCTGGCCTGGTCTATCGCTATCACAACCTCTTCCGCGCCTTCCTCATCAGCCATCTGCGCAACCGCGACCCCCAGCGCTTCGTAGACCTGAATCTTCAGGCGGCGGCCATTCGGGAGAAGAGCGAAAACTGGAGCGAGGCCGTGTACCACGCAGTTCAGGCGGGCGCCTGGGAGCAAGTCGTGCGGATCACGGATCAGGTGGGATGGCGCCTGTTCGAGGAGGGCCGCTGGGACACCCTGGCCGACTGGCTCGAGGCCATTCCGGCCGCTGAGCTGGCGCGCCAGCCCAAGCTCCTCCTATGGAAGGCGCGCATCCTGTACTACCTGAACCAAGCGGACCGGGCCCTCGCTCTCCTGGCCCAGGCCACCGCCTCCTTCGAGGCCAAGAACGATTGGCTCCCTTTGGCCGAAGCCCTGATCACTCGCGGCATGTGCTTGCGCATCAAGGGCGACTACGCCGAGTCTAGGGAGGCCTTGGCTAAGGCCCGCGCCATCCTTCTGGAGAGGGACGGGCCCACCTCCGTCCTCACCGAGGCCCGTAAGGAGCTGGGGATCACCTCCAGTCTCGCGGGGAAGTTGACGGAGGCCATCCAAGAGCTCACCGCCGTCCTGGACATATACGAGGCCCAGGGCGACATGTACAACATCGCCTACACCTCGGACCAGCTGGCCGCCACTCTCGTCGTCGCTGGCCGGCTCAGTGAGGCAGTGACCTATCTTGAGCGCGCCCGCCAGCGCTGGACCAAGCTGGGAAACGACCAGCGTCTGGCCGCCACCATTCTCAGCCTGGCGAACGCCTACTACCTACAGGGCGACTACGCCAAGGCCGAGGAGCTGGTGGCGCAAGGCCTTGAGCGAGCTAAGGCCGTCGAGGGCCGCCGCCCGGAGGTCTATTTCCTCCACACCCTCGCCGACATCAAGCGGGACCAGGGTGACTTCGCCTCGGCCCTGGAGATCTACAACTCTGCGTTGGATCGAGCCTGGTCCCTGGATGATGCCTACGTCCTGATCATCATCATGGACTCCATCGCCAACACCTACCGGTTGATGGGCGATCTGGTGAACGGTGAGGCGTGGGCCAAGCGGGCCATGGCTGAAGCCGAAAAGCACGGCGGCGACATGGATATCGGCATCTGCCTTATGACCCGCGCCCTACTGCTTCGGCATGAAGGCGAGCTAAAAGAGGCCGTGGCCCTCTTGGAGAAGGCTACCGTTCACCTCAAGGAGGCTGGCGCCGGCCGCGAGTTGGCCACCGCCTATTTCCACCTGGCCTCCACCCTCTTCTCCCTCAAGCGCAAGCGGTCAGCGCTGGACTACCTCGAACTGGCTGCCAAGGCGACGTCAGAGCTGGGCTACGACCACTTCCTCATATCGGAGGCGGCCAAGAACCCGCTGCTCATCCAGTATGCAGCAGCCAACAAGGCTGCCGATGGCTACTACGCCCGCGTCCTGAAGGCCATAAAGGCCACCTCCGTCTCAGCCGTCTCCGGCGGCAGCGAGGCGCCGGCCGGAGAGGCTGCCACCGTCGTGCGCGCCTACGGCTTCGGGAATCCGCGCGTGGAGGTCGGCGGCCATGAGATCACGGATCTAGAGTGGCGCAGCAATAAGAGCAAGGAGATGTTCTTCTTCTTCCTGTGCAACCGGCGCCCCCTGCGCAAGGAAGAGATCGTGGCTGCCCTCTGGCCCGATCTTCCGGAAGAAAAGACCACCAGCGCCTTCCACTCCAA
>DAOUAG010000142.1:0-2317 GCA_034433815.1 Dehalococcoidia bacterium
GATCCGCCAGGCGAGGGCGCTGGAAGCGGCTTCCCCGGGGCGGATAGAATGAAACGTGCCGGTACCGCCCCGGTGAATCTGGACGTTTCATGGAGAACGTATCCTTAAACGAGGCGCACTACGCCAGTCTTGGCGATGAGGAGCTGATGCAACGGCTCTTCTACAGAGACCTTGCGGCGTTTCGCACCCTCTACGACCGGTACGCCAACCTGGTCTATTCGACCTCTTTGAGGGTGTTGCGGGACGCTCATATGGCGGAAGATATGGTACAGGAGGTTTTCTTGAGGCTTTGGCGAAAGCCGGAGAGCTACCTGCCCCAAAAGGGCAGATTCGCCACATGGCTCATCTCCGTCACCCGGAATCGCGCCGTGGACGCCGTACGCTCTCGTAACCGCCGGTACCGATTCGAGACGTCCTCTCCTGAAGAGCAGGAGCGGGACGTGCCCGATGTAGAGGGGGAGGATCCCGCCCTCACGGCCGAATTGGCTGACCAGCGCCGGCTGGTGCTGGCCGCTATGAAGGACCTGCCGCCGGAGCAGCGGCAGGTCATCGAGCTGGCCTACTTCGGCGGTCTCACCCAGCAGGAGATCGCGGAGGCCACAGGCCAGCCGCTAGGCACCGTCAAGACCCGCATCCGCTTGGGCATGCAGAAGCTGCGGGCTGCCCTGACCCAGGAGCTGAGATGGGAGACGAGTTGACGGACTGTAGCGAGATAAAGGAGCTGCTGGACGCCTACGCCCTGGGCGCGGCCAGCGCGGGCGAGGCGGCCAGCATCGAGGCGCATGCCGCCGAGTGTGTGCGCTGCTGGGAACAACTGACAGAAGCCCAGCGCACAGCGGCGCTTTTGGCGCTTTCCGTGCCTCTGCACGGAGCCCCCGAAGACCTGCGCCAGCGAGTCATGGCCCGGGCGGCGAAGGAGCGCCCGCGCACCGGCGCCTCTCGGTGGAGAAGGTGGCGTATCGGCTGGCCCGCCGTCGCGTGGGGGCTCTCCCTCAGCGCCGTGGCTGCTCTAGCTGTCGCCGGCTTCCTCGAGGCCCAGATGACCGACCTTCGGGGCGAAAAGGACGCCCTGGCCCGGGAGGTGCAGGACCTCCGGCAGAAGAACGACGAGGCGGGCCTCCAGCTTGCGCAGCAGCGCCAGATCATGGCCGTGCTCTCGCACCCCGACACAGAGCGCGTGCGCATGACCCCCGTCTCCTCCAATACCCAGGCCTCGGCTCTGTACGGCTGGAGCCGCTCTGGGGCTGAGGGCTTTCTCCTCTGCGAAGGGCTGCCCGAGCTGGAGCAGGGCCAGGTCTATCAGGCCTGGTTCGCCATCGGGAAGGAGTACATCCCGGCCCAGGTCTTCTCGACCTCCGATGGCACCTGTCTCATCCCCATGGATCTGGGTTGGCTGAGGGGCCGGCCCGATGGCATCGGCATCACCATCGAGCCGGAGGGCGGCAGTGCGCAACCCTCTGGCACCTGGGTCGTGTACGCCAGCTTCCAGTAGAGGGCCCCAGCGGCGCCCGCCCAGCTTGACGCAGGATGGCGGAGGCCTGATACTGAGTCTCAGTGATACCGAGTATCATCCCTGCCCTTGAGGATGTCGCCCTTCGTCTGGAGGCCCGCGGCTATCGGGTGACGCCCTCGCGGCGCGCTGTCATCGCCGCGGTATTGCAGCAGCGCGACCATTTCGCCATGGAAAGCCTCTTGCGCCAGTGCCGGGGCGCTGGCCGGGCGACGGTGTTCCGCACGGTGCGGCTCTTGGCGGAGTTGGGGATCATCTGCCGGGTTCTCATGGAAGACGGGAGCCTGCACTACGCTGTCTCCCGGCGCGGGCACCATCACCACCTGGTGTGTACCGGTTGCGGTAGGGTGCAGGATCTGGACCAGTGCGCGGTATCCGATGTCCTGCGGGACGTGTCCCGCTCTCTGGGCTTCGAGATGGATGGACACTGGCTGGAGCTTTACGGCCGGTGCCGGGCCTGTCGCTCGGAGCAGCCGGAGGGAGGACAATCGTGAGGCCGGCGCTAGGCCGCTGGGGCTTGGGCCTGGCCGCTGCCGGCCTGCTGCTAGCGGTCCTTGCAGCCTGCGGCGGCCAGGCCAGCGGCGGCGGCCAGCTCCGGGTCGTGACCACCCTGCCGCTGTTCGCAGACTTCGTCAGCCAGGTGGGTGGCGACCGCGTGGGGGTGACGTCCCTGCTCCCCTCCGGCGCAGACCCTCACACGTACGAACCATCGCCCCAGGATGTGCGCCGCGTCGCCGAAGCGGACGTCGTGTTCGCCAACGGCCTCGATCTGGAGCCCGCCGCTTTGAGAACGATAGCGGCCAACGC